>JAHBUR010000011.1 GCA_019637975.1 Bacteroidota bacterium
CTCTGCGAACAAAGCATCAAGTAGACCCGGAAGTTGCATGATGATCGACCCTCTCTTTGCTCTTGCGTTTTGCGCATGGTATAGGCAAAAGGGGCTGCTGAACTGAGTTTGGCCACAGATCTTTCCATTGGTCATTAAATACGTGCAACCTTCAGACATTCTTTTTCTCCTTTACAAACATGGCGAATGCTGCCAACTACTGCTGCGCCTCAAGCATCATCTTCCCCTCGCATGGCGGTGGAACCGTCACGCTGGCCCAACAAAATCCCGATGAATCGGGATCAAGTGTCGGTTTTCCTCTTGAGCTCGGCAAGTTTCTGAAGGGCTTCAAGAGGAGTCAGCCGCTCCACATCAATCTTCTTCAACTCCTCGCGCAGCGCATCGTCTTTCATTTCAAACAACGTCATCTGCACTTCAGGAGCAACGCGGCCGCTTTTCTTTTTCCGGTCTCCGGTCTCCGGTCTTCCGTCCGAATGCACCGTCAACTCCGATCCTTCCAGGTTCTTCAAAATCTTCTTCGCCCTCTCTGTCACCTCCTCCGGCAATCCCGCCATCTGCGCAACCTGGATGCCGTACGAGTGATCGGCAAAGCCGGGCGTGACTTTATGTAGGAAAACAACCTTGTCGCCGTACTCGCGGACTTCCACTTTGTAATTCTTGATGCGGGGAAAAAGATCGGCCAGTTCGTTCAGTTCATGATAATGCGTTGCAAACAGCGTCCGTGCGCCGACGCGTTCGTGCAGATATTCCGTGAGCGACCACGCAATGCTGATGCCGTCGAACGTGCTGGTGCCGCGGCCGACTTCATCGAGCAGGATCAAACTCTGCTTCGTTGCCGTGTTGACAATATGCGCCGCCTCGTGCATCTCCACGAGAAACGTGCTTTCTCCCGAAGCAATGTTGTCGCTCGCCCCGACGCGGGTGTAAATCTTGTCCACCAATCCAACGACGGCTTTCTTCGCCGGAACAAAACTCCCGATCTGCGCAAGCAACACAATCAACCCCGTCATGCGCAGGTAGCTCGACTTGCCGCTCATGTTCGGGCCGGTAATAATGAGAATCTGATTCGATTCAGTGTCGAGCAGAACGTCGTTCGGCGTGTACTTGTCGCCGGGCGGCAGCAGCCGCTCGATAACGGGATGGCGCCCGTCGGTAATGTGCAGCGCAGAGGTGTCGTTCACTTCGGGACAGCAGTAGTCGTACTCCACCGCCGCCGATGCAAGCGAGACGAAGCAATCGAGCGCGGCAATCATCTGCGCGTTGGTTTGAATCGTCGTTGCATGTCCGGCAATCGTCAGGCGGAGTTCGTTGAAGAGTTTTGTTTCGAGGGCGAGGATCTTCTCCTCGGCATGAAGAATCTTGTCCTCGTACTCCTTCAACTCCGGCGTGATGAACCGCTCACCCGTCGCAATCGTTTGTTTGCGGATGTAGTTGGATGGGACTTTGTCTTTGTGTGTCTTGGTGATTTCAATGTAGTAGCCGAACACGTTGTTAAAGCCGACTTTCAGCGACGGGATGCCGGTACGCTCACGCTCGGTTTTCTGCAGCTCGGCAATCCATGTTTTGCCGCTGAAGGCGAGATTGCGCAACTCGTCCAACTCGGCGTTGAATCCCTTTTTGATCACGCCGCCGTCCGTGAGCGCCATCGGCGGGTCGGGTTCGAGTCCGGTTTCGATCAGCGAGATGATTTCGGGAAGAGGCTGAAGGCGCGAGTGAACCGTTTTGAGTGTGTCGGACTCAAGGTTTGAGGTTTGGGTTTTGAGGTTCGAGATTTCGATCAGGATGAACTTCAGGGCGATCACATCACGCGGGGTTGCCCGTCCCGTGCAGATCTTCGTGTTGAGACGTTCCAAATCACCAATCCGTGACAACGTCTCTGACGTCTGACCTCTGACCTCAGACTTCTGCACCAACTCCTCCACCGCCCCCAACCTTTGCCGTATCGCCTCCAACTTGTTCAACGGCTGATTGATCCACCGCTTCAGCATTCTTCCCCCCATCGGCGTTTGGGTTTTGTCGAGAACCGAGAAGAGCGTCCCTTCAGTCGAGCCTGCAATAGAAGAAGTGATTTCGAGATTCCGCTTCGTCGAAGGGTCGAGAATGATGTACTCGCCCACATCATGGCGGCGGATGGATTTGATGTGGTGGAGATTGGTTTTCTGCGTCTCCTGCAGGTAATTCATCACCGCGCCGCCGGCAACGACCCCCTGCTTCATCTCTTCAACACCGAAGCCTTTCAGCGACTGTGTGTTGAACTGCGAGACAAGTTGTTCGTAGCCGTAATCGAAATTGAAAATCCAATCTTCGATTTTGGTGAAGATGCCTTTGTAGTTCTCTTTGAGAAGTTCCTGCAGCGAAGCAAGATCACGTTTTTGTACAAGAATCTCAGAAGGCGAGATGGCGGCAATCTGTTCGGCAAGCTGCTTCAGCGGAAACTCGCTGACGTTGAACTCCGCCGTTGTTACATCCACAAACGCAAAGCCGACGATATCCGTGCCGGTTGCGACGGCGGACGGAAGCGAGATGGCGGCGAGATAGTTGTTTTGTTTGAGATCGAGGACTTTGTCGGAGTAGGCGACGCCGGGTGTTACGACTTCGACAACATCGCGTTTAACTATTCCCTTTGCAAACTTCGGATCTTCGAGCTGCTCGCACACGGCAACGCGGTAGCCGGCGCGCAGAAGCTTCGGCATGTAGGATTCGAGTGCATGATGCGGAAATCCCGCCAGCGGAATTTCTCCCGCCGCTCCGTTCCCCCGCTTCGTCAGCGTAATGCCCAACACCTTCGACGTGATCTTCGCATCCTCTTCAAACGTCTCAAAGAAATCCCCCATGCGAAAGAGAAGTATCGTGTCGGGATACTTTGCCTTCACCTGCGCGTATTGTTTCATGAGGGGAGTGGACATGCGAGCCTACCGTTTGCGCTTGCGATGTTTGAGCGGAAAACGTCTGGCGATGACTCTCTGTGCGCGTGCCAGTTCGGCGGCAAGCACGGCCTCACGGGGCAGTCGCAATTTATACTCACGGGCAAGGATGCGATCGGTAACGGTATCGAACGCGTACTGTGCCAGAGCATGATCGTGATGTGAGGTGAGGATCAAGCCGACGGGTGGATTTTCATGCTCATGCATCCAGTGTGTGCGGGCATAGTTGAGGTACATTTTCATTTGACCCGTATCGCTATGCGTCAGCTCGCCGAGTTTCAAGTCCACGATGACAAGACAGCGCAAAAGACGATGGAACAACAGCAAATCGATCCGGTACCACTTGTGCCCGATCCGCAAGCGTCGTTGCCGCCCGATGAAGGAGAAGTCGTTTCCCAATTCCAACAAGAATGATTCAAGTCGATTGGTCAGCGCGTCCTCCAAATCGTTTTCGGAGTACTCGTCCTTGAGTCCGAGGAATTCGAGCACGAGCGGATCTTTGAACTCTTCGTCAGGCGTGACACTCTCTGATGCGTTGCGTTTCGCACCTTTCAGCAGCATGGCGGTTTTGTTGCGCGACATCAGCGTGCGCTCATAAAAGAGTGTCGCAATCTGACGCTCCAGTTGTCGCACCGACCAGCCGCCGCGGAGAGCTTCGATTTCATAAAACTGTCGTGCATCCTGCTTCTCAACCGATAGGAGGGCAACGTAATGAGACCACGGGAGCGGGAAGTTCTCAGCAAGAAGTTCGAGCGTTACAGATTTGCCGGACACTCTCTGGCGAATGTGAGGCACGGATTCGGCAGACGCTGTCTGCCGAATTGCAGGCAAGAGTGACGTGCCCGCGGAAGGTGCAAGATTTCTGAATTCGGCAGACACTGTCTGCCGAATTGGATACGTAAGATAGAACGCCCTGAAGTTCCGAATGTTGCGCAACGAGAAACCCCGTTTGAACCGGCGCGTGAGATCGCTCGCCAAGCGCTCCAACAACTGCTCACCATACAGCGCCCGTTCCTTTCCTTTCTGTTCAAACTCAACAATATGCCTGCCCATCTCCCAGTACGTAGCCGTCATCACGGCATTGACGGAACGGGCCGCGGTGTGTCGCGCCTGCTCGAAGAGCGCAACAAGCCGCGAGAGGATTGTTGCATAATCAGGCACACGCGTTCGTGAAGGCGGGCGGCGTTGTGAGCGGGGAGTTTTCTTCATGTGAGAATTAACGCAATCTCATTCCGAAAATCAACGCACAATATTGGTTTGCTGTTGCCGCTCATCCTTTCATTTCCTATCATATCGTACCATGAACTCACCCGGCTACACAGACACTATTGCCGCACACGCCCGGCAGTTTCTCGAACAAGGCTTCTCGATAGCTCGTGTCATCGAAGAGAACCGCGAAAGCTACATTGTGAAAACGTCAACGCACGAGATGCCCGCGGAAATCTCAGGCAAGCTGCGCTTCACGGCGGAGAGTCGCGAGAACTTCCCTGCCGTGGGCGATTGGGTCGCGGTGAATACGTTCGACGACGAGACGCAGGCGATCATACACGCCGTTCTGCCGCGCGAGACTCTTATCGCTCGAAAGTCTGCAAGCCAGCGGACGGAAATACAGCTCATCGCAGCAAACGTGGATATCATCTTCATTGTGCAGGGACTCGACCACAACTTCAATTCCCGGCGGCTTGAACGCTACCTTGTTGTCGCGCATGAAAGCGGCGCAACGCCAGTCATACTTCTCAGCAAAGCCGATCTACTTTCTCCGCAAGAATTGCAGTCGTGCAAGAAGGAAGCATCCGACGTCTCGGCAGGCGCCGAGGTGATTGCCTACAGCGCGGAAACAGGCGAAGGACTGGATGCAATCAAGCGGCACATTACCGAGGGGGTAACGACGATATGTCTCGTCGGGTCGTCGGGCGTAGGCAAGTCGACACTCATCAACACGCTGTCGGGCGAAAACCTGCTGGAAACAGGCAGTGTCCGCGAAGACGACTCACGCGGCAGGCACACCACGGCGCGGAGGCAGATGGTATTCCTCCCCGGCGGAGGCATTCTCATTGACACGCCCGGCATGCGCGAACTCGGCCTCTGGCACGCAGAGTCGAGTCTTGACCAGACGTTTCCCGAAATTGCCGATCTTGCCGAAGGCTGCAAATTCTCCGACTGCACACATAGGCATGAGCCGGAGTGTGCCGTGCGCGCCGCTGCCGAACAAGGCGCGCTCGATCCCGACCGGTTTGCGGGTTATCTGAAACTCCGCAAAGAAGCGGATCGGATGAATGAACGGACCACCGTCGCTGGCATGCTCGAACGCAAACGCAAAGACAAGATCCTGAGCAAGGCGGTGAAGCAGGTGATGAAGATGAAACAGAAGAAGTAACCTCCCCCTGTTCCGATCATCCACGAAGAACACGAAGGACAGGAAGATTTTTGAACCTTGATGGACACGCCGGAGGCGTGTCCCTACAAGGGACAGTTGTAGGGACATGGCTCCGCCATGTCCGACTGTCGGGCATACACATTACTAGCCTCACCCGCCTTCTTGTCTGTCAGAGCGTTCTTCCGTATGTTGTAGTGATTACTCACCTCAACTCATCAGGAACATCAATGCGAATTCTATACCTCATCATCGCAGTCAGTTGTCTCAATCAACCGGCATACACGCAGCAGCCTTCCGTCCGCTCCGGCCCTATGGTGGGCTACGGCGAGATGACGGAGACAATGCTCTGGGTTCAAACCTCTTCTGCCGCAACAGTCCAGTATCGTTATTGGATTGAGGGGGAGAAAAGGACCGCTTCGCTGAGCAGGAAGATTCACGCCAACGAAGATTCCGATTTCATTGCAAAAGTCATTCTCACAACCCTCAAGCCCGGTACTCGCTTCGAATTTGAAATACTGCTGAACGGAAAGATAGCTCCGCGTCCCTACCCGCTTACGTTCGTCACGCAAACCAACTGGCAGTGGCGCAGCGACCCGCCCGACTTCACGGTGGCGTTCGGGTCATGCGCCTTCATCAACGACCCGCCCTCGGACAGGCCGGGACAACCCTACGGCGGCGACTATCACATCTTCAACTCGATCGCTGAAAAGAAACCCGCCCTGATGCTCTGGCTCGGCGACAATTGGTACTACCGCGAGGATGACTACTTCGCACCGACACGCATGCGCTATCGTGTGTCGCGTGACCGTGCCGTTCCCGAATTGCAGCCGTTGCTCGGTTCAACGCATCACTACGCCATTTGGGACGATCATGATTTCGGGCCGGATAACTCCGACAGAACGTATGCAATGCGAACGGAAGCCCTCACGATCTTCAAAGAATACTGGGCGAACCCGACGTACGGCACGCTCGAAACGCCGGGTGTTTTTTTCCGGTTCGGATGGGGAGATGTCGAGTTCTTCATGTTAGATGATCGCTTCTACCGTTCTCCGAACCGGATGCCCGCCGATCAGACAAAAACCATGTTCGGCAGAGAACAATTGCAATGGCTGAAGGAGAGTCTTGTCAGCAGCAATGCGACGTTCCGGATAATCGTCAACGGCAATCAAATTCTTGCAGGGAAGGATATCGAAACCCTGCGCAACTACCCCGCCGAGTTTGATGAGTTGACAGGTTGGATTAAAACGCAGAGAATCCCGGGCGTGCTGTTTCTTTCGGGTGACAGACATATCGCGGAGTTGAGTGTGCTGGAAGATTCCGCATTCTATCCATTCTATGATTTCACATCATCACCGCTGACTGCAGGGATCTCCACGAGAAGAACCATCGGCCAGAATTCCCTGCTTGTGCCGGGCACATTTGTGAACGACACGCGCAACTTCGGCATGCTGCGCTTCGACGGTCCGCGGGAGAGTCGCCGCCTTACAATGGAATTGTACGACACGAACGGCACACTACGCTGGTCACGTTCAGTGAAGGCAAGCGAACTTGTGCTGCCGCAATAAACCATCTAATGTGCATGAGGGCATTGATGCCGCTAAGTGCCGATGAACTAAAGCGTTACGCCCGCCATCTTGTTCTTCCCGAAATCGGAACGGGAGGACAAGAAATGCTGAAGGCGGCACGCGTTCTCATCGTCGGTGCCGGCGGACTCGGTTCGCCTGCTGCACTGTATCTTGCCGCTACCGGAGTTGACAGAATCGGCATTGTGGATTTTGATGTTGTTGATGAGACCAATCTCCAACGGCAGATTTTGCATTCGACACAAGATGTCGGCCGCCCGAAAGTTGAATCGGCGAAAGAGAGAATTCTTTCCATCAATCCACACATCACGGTCGAAACGCACGCGACGGAACTCTCGTCGGAGAATGCGATGGAAATTCTTGACGGGTATGATGTAGTGATTGATGGAACGGACAACTTCCCCGTCCGCTACCTTGTGAATGACGCTTGCGTGTTGCAGAAGAAGCCGCATGTGTACGGAAGTATTTTCCGGTTCGAGGGACAGGCATCCGTGTTCGACGCGCGGCGCGGCCCTTGCTATCGCTGTCTCTATCCCGCACCGCCGCCACCCGGGCTTGTGCAAAACTGTGCCGATGCGGGAGTTGTTGGAGTTCTTCCCGGAATCATCGGCAGCATTCAGGCGAACGAAGCATTGAAGCTGATTCTCGGTATCGGCAAGCCTCTTATCGGAAGATTGTTGATGCTCGATGCGTTGGCGATGGAGTTCACGACGATGAAGATTGCGAAAGACTCTGCATGCCCTGTCTGCGGCAGCACTCCCACGATAACGCATCTTATAGATTATGACGCGTTTTGCGGTGTCACAACTTCCCATCCTTCCCGCAACGAACCGGCGACCATCACCGCACAGGAATTGAAAGCGAGGATTGATGCGGACGACTCCCCGTTTCTTCTTGATGTTCGGGAACTGTACGAGAGAGAGCTTGCGTCAATCGGCGGTGTACTGATCCCGCTCGGCTCGCTTGCAAGCAGACTGAATGAGTTGGATAAAGAGAGGGAGATTGTTGTGTATTGCCACCACGGCATTCGCAGCGCGCATGCAGTGGGCTTATTGCGCCGGGCAGGGTTCACGAATGTGAAGAATCTCTCCGGCGGGATTGATGAGTGGATACGATTGATTGATGGTGGTCTGAAGAGATACTGACATCCCTCACGAATACCGCATTCCCTCCGGCAACTCGCTTTGTGTTGCCGGAAACACTCGCACAAATCTCTCCACCATTTCGCTTGCCAAAGGCGAGAGCTCGAACCCGAAGTCGAAATCACAGGCCGGCAGTTCCACCAACTCCGCCTGCTGGGGGCACTCGCCGTATAACTCAATCGCAAGCTCCACAAGTCGTTGCGGGGAAAGGGAATGCGAATCCGGCAGCATCTGTTCGATGCGCGGCTGAATCAGGCTCCAGCGCAAATGACTTGTCTCAACGCTCGCATCCACAAACAACACGCGATCATAATGCGCAATCACCTCCGCCATCTCGGGCGTCAGTTGCTGGCTGCTGAGGCAATCAACGTCGGGATGCGCGGCGGCAAGACGTTCCGCCGCGAGCGGACCCGCGCCATCATCGCGACGCAATTTGTTGCCGTAGCCTATGACGAGTGTTCTGTTCATTTTCGAGTTCAACTCTGTAGGGACACGCCTCCGGCGTGTCCTGATTGGTCATCCGCAAACAAATATTTGGACACGACGGAGTCGTGTCCCTACCTCATTTTATGAAACACGTACGGCGCAATTGTTACCCACACCAATATCAGCGGCCAGATGCGCCCTTCGAGAATGTTGTAGTCGTGCAGCAACAGGTCCCACGGCTTGCCGCCAACGTAGTGAAAAAAGAGAAACTCAAACGTCACCGTCATTCCTAACCAGATGAATCCGACCGTCCATGCCTGCGCCGCGCTTTCGAGCGGCCAGATTCTGCTCAATCCCCAGATGATGAGGGCAAAGAGCACAATGCCTGTGACCGTTGAAAGCTGATGCGCGTGCAGTTCTTCCATCTTGTCAAGAAAGAATGATTGGCGAACGACCCCGTTCATCACTGCCGTTACGAGCAGAAGAAACCACGCTAAAATATATCGTATCAGCATGTACGTTCTTTCATCACTGATGAGTCGTGTCGGCGAGAAACCGATACTCGGTCGTATGGCCGATTGCTGCGCCGACGCCGAGGCCGAGTACCCCGCCTGCACTTCCGTAGCCAATTATTGCGAGGCCGACTCCACCGTGGCTACCCCCAAGGTCGCCCTTCAAGATTAACGCTGAAAGTGTAGCAATACCTGCCCCGACGGCTGCACCTAACAAGAGTCCATCGACTGCGCCTGCGAGAACATCCTTTCGTTCCACACGGAGAATATCGGCGGTTGCGACCGTGCGATGAGTTGCTCGCGAAAGATCATACCAACTTACCGAGTCAGCCTGTGCACTGATATTTCGCACGCGCAAGACGGAACTGTTCTTCATCACGGCTTTTAGTTCTTCACCTTCTACGGCCTTCGTAAAGGTCGAATAGCTATGATTTGCGCTTGCATTCGTTCCCACATACCATGTTTGCGTACAGCCGGTCAGGCTGCACAGTACTAATCCCAGAATGAAGATTTTTGTTCTCATAGTAAAACCTCCAGCTTGCCAGGAAAGAATGACTGGCGGATGATCCCGCTCATCATTGCTGCAACGAGATGCAGAAACTCGCAAGCTCGTACTTTGGAATCATTGCCTCTTCCTTTCAGCAACAACGTTATTGTTCGAATCAACAAGTTGCACAAGCAGCGGCATCTGCCCGATTGCGTGCGTTGAGCACGAGAGACACGGATCGTAGCAACGGATGCCCGCTTCTATTCTGTTAAGCAATCCTTCGGTGATCGTTGCGCCGTCGAGGTACTGGACGGCGAGCTGATGAATCGTGCGGTTCATTGCGAGATTGTTCTGTGCGGTTGCAATCAGCATGTTCACCTTCTGAATCACGCCGTCGTCATCAACGTGATAGTTATGGAAGAGAACGCCCCGGGGCGCTTCGCAGACGCCGACACCCTCACGCCGGTTGATCATTGCCTTTGCACGAATATCTTCGCCCAAAATCACCGGATCGTTCAACAACATCTCAATTTTTTCCACCGCAAAGAGAATCTCAATCAGCCGGGCGTAGTGATAGTAAAACGAGTTATTCATCACGTCGAGGTTGCCTGTCAAGCTATTGAAGACTTTCCGCTCGGCTTCCGCCAACGGCGTCTCGATGTAGTCGCAGACGTTCAGTCGTGCAAGCGGCCCGACGCGGTACATGCCCTTCTTGTATCCCAACGGTTTGTAATAGGGGAATTTGAGGTACGACCATGTCTCCGAATGCTCGACGAAGTATTGCTGGTAATCCCGCGGCTCAAGCTGGTCTGCGATGGTGTTGCCGTTCCCGTCACGCACGCGCAGCTTGCCGCCATAGTATTCGAGCTTGCCATCTTCGCCGACGAGTCCGACGTACAGCGAGCGGAAGTTGCCGTAGTTCGGAATGTCTTGCGCGAATTTCGTGTGAATCTTCTTGAGTGTGTCGAGAGCAAGAAATGCCGTTTCCTTTGCTTCGGGAATCCATGTCAGAAGATGATCCCGTTCCTTCATGCTGAGCGGTTCACGAACGCCGCCCGCAACTGCCCACGGCGTATGAATGCGCCGCCCTCCCAGCGTCTCGATGATTTCCTGTCCGAACTTGCGCAGACGAATCCCGCGTCGGATGAAATCCTTGTGTTCTTCCATCAAGCCGAAGACATTCCTCTTCGCAGGATCCGAATCAAATCCCAACAAGAAATCAGGCGATGAAAGATGGAAGAAGCTGAGCGCATGCGACTGTGTCCACTGCCCGAGCGTGAGAAGGCGTCGAAGTTTTTCCGCCGTTTCGGGAATGCCGATGGCGAGAATATCATCGCCGGCTTTTGCAGAGGTGACGAGGTGGCTGGCCGGACAAATACCGCAGATGCGCGACGTAATGCCGGGCATCTCCCACATCAATCGTCCTTCACAGAATTTTTCGAAACCTCTGAACTCGTTCACATGAAAGCGGGCGTCGCTCACGCTTCCTTTGTCGTCCAGGTGTATCGTGATTTTTGCGTGACCCTCGATGCGGGTGACGGGTTCAATCGTAATTGTCTTTGTTGAGCGCATTTGTTTTCCTTCTGATTTCAGTCAGCCACAAAGACACAGAGGCACAGAGGTTTTTATGCAAACAGAATATGTTAAGATGTTCATTCCAGATTCCTCATTGTCTCCATGACTCCGCGGCTTTCCCGCTTAGCCATATCTCAAATACACATTCGGCAACTCCGGCGTTCGCCCCGCCAGCAACTCGCTGACGGCAAACCAAATCTGATCCGGTGTCGGCGGACAGCCGTGCAGAAAGCCATCCACTTTGATGACTTCATGTAACGGCTTTGCCTGCGGCAACAGCTTGGCAATCGTGGTAAACTCCGACGGAATTGTCGGGTCGCCATCGGCAAGCTCGACGTACGCCCGGTGCATGATTTCGTCGGGACTGAACTGATTGCGCATTGCGGTGACGTTCCCCGTCGTTGCGCAGTCGCCGAACGAAAGCACAAACTTCGAGTTGCGGCGGATGATGCGCGCCATCTCTTCATTCTCGACGTTCGAGACGGCGCCTTCCACCAGCGTCACGTCAACATCCTTCGGGAAATGCTTGACATCCGCAATCGGCGAATAGACAAGCTCGATCTTGTCGGCCAATTCGATGAGCCGCTCGTCCATGTCGAGGAACGACATGTGACATCCCGAGCATCCTCCGAGCCAGACTGTTGCAACTCTTGGTTTCATTTCAACTCCAATTACTCATTGACAGTAAGCATCCTAAGAGAGTGCCTTGCCACCAAGAACCAAAGAATCGAAGATTGCACAAAGTGCCTGATTATGTCCGCTTTCTTTGTGAACCCTTTGGTGCTTCGGTTCTTTGTGGCAAAGCATGCTATTCCTCCGTTTCCTCCGCCACCCACTCACGTTTCGTCCGTGCGGTGACGATGTACTTCAAGAAATCGCGCTGCTTCTCCATCTCCGCTACTGTTTGTCCCTTCTCGAACAACGCGCCGGTCGGGCAAACACGAACGCACTTTCCGCACGACGTGCAGCTCGGCGATGTTCCCCACGGCTGGTTCATATCGGCAACGATCGTGCAATCGATGCCGCGGCCCGCAATGTCCCAGGTGTGGGCACCCTCGACTTCGTGGCACACACGCACGCAGCGAGTACACAGCACGCAACGGTTTCTATCCAGCACAAAGCTTTTGTGCGTTGCGTCGAGTTCTTTTTTCGGGTAGAGATAGGGGAAACGGACGTACTGCAAGCCGACTTCATACGCGAGGTCCTGCAGTTCGCAGTGATTATTCACCACACACACCGCGCATTGATGATTCCCTTCCGACGCCAGCAACTCGACGATCGTGCGGCGGTGGCGTTTCAGGCGTTCCGTGTCGGTGCGGACAACCATTCCTTCCTGCGGCTTTGTTGTGCACGCCGGAAAGAGCTTCGATTGTCCTTCAATCTCCACCAAACACAATCTGCACGCCCCAACATCCGACAGCCCGTCGAGGTGGCACAACGTGGGAATGTGAATTTCATGCTGGCGGGCAATCTTCAGCAGGGATTCGTCGTCCTTGCCGCTGACTTGTTCGCCGTTGATTGTAAGAGTTAGGATTGCCATGATTTTTCTCTTTTATTCTATTGTCATTCTGAGCCCTGCTTCTCAAGAGCGAAGCCCGCCTGCCATGACGCGACCAATATGGCGGGCAGGAATCCAGAAAACGCCCGGACTGGATTCTTCACTTCGCTACGCTACGTTCAGAATGACTGTTTGAAGCCACGTACGTTTCCGCCGGCTTCAACAACTCCTCGTACTCGTGTCTGAAAAATCTGAGCGTCGACAACACCGGATTCGGTGCCGATTGTCCGAGTCCGCACAGACTCGTTTCCCTCACCATCTCACATAATTCTTCAAGCAACGCCACGTCATCCGCTGTTGCATTTCCTTTCGAGATTTTCTCGAGAAGGAGATAGATGTGTTTCGTGCCGACGCGGCAGGGAACGCATTTGCCGCACGATTCGTCGGCGCAGAATTCCATGAAATACTTCGCAACATCCACCATCTTCGATTCCGAATCCATCACAATCATCCCGCCGCTGCCCATGATAGAGCCGACAGTGGCGAGCGACTCGTAATCAACCGGCAAGTCGAGATGCTCGTTCGGAATGCAGCCGCCCGACGGACCGCCTGTTTGCGCCGCTTTGAACTCCGTCCCATCAGGCGTTCCTCCACCGATATCGAAGATGACTTTGCGCAGCGGAATTCCCATCGGCACTTCGATGAGTCCGGTGTTCTTGATTTTGCCTGCGAGCGCGAAAACTTTCGTGCCGGTGCTTTTGGGCGTTCCGATGGCAGCAAACCACGCGCTGCCGCGATTGATAATCGGCGCAACGTTGGCGTACGTTTCCACGTTGTTCAGCAATGTTGGCGCGCCGAACAGTCCTTTCTCCGACGGATACGGCGGCCGCGGCTTCGGCCTGCCGCGTCGTCCTTCAATCGAGCGGATCAGTGCCGTCTCTTCTCCACACACAAACGCGCCGGCCCCGATACGCAAATCAATTCTGAAATTGAATTGCGACTCGAAAATTCTGTTGCCCAGCAATCCAAGCCGTTCCGCCTGCTTGATGGCGAGCCTCAGCCGCTCGATGGCAAGCGGATATTCCGCACGAATGTAGATGTATCCCTGGTTCGCGCCGACGGCGTAGGCGGCGATTGCCATGCCCTCGAGAATGCGATGCGGGTCGCCTTCGAGCACGCTGCGGTCCATGAACGCGCCGGGGTCGCCTTCGTCGGCGTTGCAGATGACGTACTTCTGATCGCTCGCTGCTTTGCGCACGATTCCCCATTTCAATCCCGTCGGGTAGCCTGCGCCTCCCCTGCCGCGCAGGCCACTCTTCCGGATTTCGTCAATCACTTCATCCGGTTTCATTTCACCGACCGCTTTCGCCAACGCTTCGTACCCGCCGACGGCGATGTACTCTTCAATGCGTTCGGCGTTGATGCGTCCGCAATTCTCCAATACGATTTTAAGTTGAGAAGAGAAGAACGGGTTTGCCGGATCGAGGGCGTACTCGTCAACTTTCTTCCCGTCAATCAGATGTTGGTGGACAATCTTCTCCGCTGCCGCTTCATCAACATTCTGATACAGAGTGTCGTCGGAAGCAATCTTCACCAGCGGACCCTCGCCACACAATCCCATGCAACCCGAGCCGATGACTTCGATTTCCTTTTCCAATCCCTTCTCTTTCAGCGACGCCTTGAACGCATCACGCGTTGCCTCGCTGCCGCACGAAACACATCCCGCGGCAGAGCAATACAGGACGCGGTTCTTCAGCGACTTCTGCCGCTCCAATTCTTTTTCCGCAACTTCGTTAAGATCTTCCAACGTCATGCCGGTACCTCCTCGGTTTTCTCTTCCCATTGTTTGACGCGCTGAACAGCTGTATCGGCCGAGAGTTTGCCGACAACGGCATTATCGAGCACGGCAACGGGCGCAAGTCCGCACGAGCCGACACAGCGTGCGGCAATGAGCGACACGTTTTTGTCGGGCGTTGTCTCGCCGAACTTCACGCAGCAATGTTTCTCCACCGCTTCTTGAATTGCGTCGGCGCCTTTCACATAGCACGCCGTTCCGGTGCAGAGCACGAACGTGTGTTTGCCGTTCGGCTTCATGCGGAAGAAATGGTAGAACGTCGCCACGCCGTACACGCGGCTGAGCGGCAGCTTCAGCTTATGGGCGATATAAATGAGCAGATCCGTTTCGAGATACCCGAAAATGCCCTGCGCCGCGTGCAGCACTTCAATCAGCGCGTAGCCGCTGGACTGATGCTTCGTGATTGCCCGGTCGAGCAACTTGAAGCGATTATCGCCGCTGGGGTGAGCAGCGGATTTCTTTTCAGGAAGAGGCATAAATACCTATTCTATTTTCTTCGTGAAACTTCGTGTGACCTTGTGCCTTTGTGTTGAAAAGCCTTGGTCGTGAGCCAGGCACACCACTCATCAATCCCTTGCCCTGTTGTGCAGGAAGTTTCAAAGATGATGAGTGAGGGATTGATGCTGAGCGCGTTCCGCTTCAACTCATCAACGTTACACGGTAGATAAGGCAGCAAGTCTGTTTTGTTGATAATCAACACCGACGCATTCCGGAACATCCCCGGATATTTCAGCGGCTTGTCGTCCCCCTCGGTAGTACTGGCAACAACCACTTTCATCTCTTCTCCCAAGTCATAATTCGCCGGGCAGACGAGATTACCGACATTCTCGATAATCAGAAGTTGAATGTCGGTAAGATCGAGATTCTGCAGCGCATCCTGCACAAGCTTCGCTTCAAGATGGCAGCCGCCGTTCGTCACGATCTGAACGACAGGGACGCCGTACTTCGCAACTCGCTGTGCATCGAAATCCGTCTGCACATCTCCTTCAACAACGGCGATGTTCAGTTTCCCTTTCAGCAGTTCCAGCGTCTTCTCCACAAGACTCGTCTTGCCTGCGCCGGGAGAACTGACCATGTTGATGGTGAAGATGTTGCGCGAGGCGAACAGCGTCCGGTTTTGACGTGCAAGCTCGTCGTTCTTCTCCAACACTTTTCGTTCAATCGTAATGACACTCATGGTGCCTCCTCGGGTTCTTGTACTTCAATTTCTGCCACCTGCAACTCTGTCCCTGAAAGCGTTTGCGTTGCCATGCCGCTGCATCGGGGACAAATGGCAATCGGACTGTCGGGTTCCGATGTTACGCCGCATTCGTTGCAATGAATAACAAACGGCACAGACACAATCCGCAGTCGCTATTCGGTAAAGGCGTATCAGCCGTGATTGCGGCAAAGCTGAACTCCAGCGAATCGGGCACAACACCCGCAAGCGCTCCGATCTTTACCGACACATCGTACACACGCGGGAGTTCCTTCTCCTCGAAGTATTGACGGATGATGTCAACGATGCTTTCGGCTATCGAGAGTTCGTGCATGATGAAACTTTCAACAGAAAGTAAATCTGTGCTTGCCCTTAGAATTGCAACATCTATGCCCCGCAAAATGGCCGGAATACGATGATTTTGACAGATTTATTCCCAGAATTGGGACACCGAAAACGGGCTTCTGTCAGATTTGGGAGAGGGAAGTGAGAGAACAAATAGCTGGCATGAAAACAAAAACCCCGCTGGATGCGGGGTTACATTAGAGAGGCGGGATCAATCGATGACGTGGAACGCTTTCGTTCCGCACTGCCCGTTACTTCGACGCCACTGCGGGATGTTCCCACGACCGGATATACGTTACTACCATCTTCAATTCATCCTTCGAAAGAGTTTTGGCAAATCCCGGCATGCGCAGGCCTTCAGTGCCTTCGGTGATGAATTCAGTCAGCTCGTCGTCGGTCAGGCTCGGAGTAACTTCCGCCATCACGACGTTGGTCGGCGCTGCGCCCTTCCCTTCCGCACCGTGACAAGCGCTGCACGTTGAGTTGAAAATTCCTTTCCCTTTTACAAGCTGGTCGGAGGAAAGCGCGTCGCCGGCGTATTCCGTCGGCGGTGTTGTGCGGCGAACCGATGGAATTGAACGGAGGTATGTGTACACGGCCTTCAGTTCGAGCGTATCCCACAAGCCGTAGTACGCGTAGGGCATATGCTTCGACCGTACTTTCCCGTCGGGGCCGACGCCGGTACGGAGCATTCTCATGAACTCCTCTTCCGTCCATTTGCCGATGCCGGTTTCAACGTCGGGCGTGATGTTTGGTGCGAAGGAAAGCACAGGTGAGCCATCATCCGCGCCGAACTGAAACGAGCTTCCGGCAAGCAGGCTGTCATAATAGAATGACCCGTCTTGTAAATTGCGCGGCGTGTGGCAATCCGAGCAGAGTGAGGCGTGCTTGGCAACATACTCACCGTACTTTGCCGTCATGGCACGCTCCGGGGCAACAATCGGTTCCGTCTGTTCCTTCATCGGACCGATGACGCCGAGTGTCATGAGTGTTTTGGCGAACAACGAGGGTTCGCGGGCTGGGACTTTGTTTTTTACCGGCGGCAACGTACGCAGGTACGCAACAAGCGCAAGCACGTCGTCATCTGCAAGTCCGCTCAGCGGATCCACCGGCATGATGGGAAACAGAACCCGTCCGTCTTTGCTGATGCCCTCGCGTATCGCCCGGACAATCTCGCCATCCGTCCAGCCGCCGATGCCTGTTTCGACATCGGGTGTGATGTTGGCGGCGTAGTACACGCCTAAGCTCGGACTGAGCACCGTGAGGTCGAACTTCATTCCGCCGCTCGGTGGAGCTTTGTCACCGTCGTGGCCGTGACATTGCCAGCAGCCGATGCCGGTTGTGAACAGGAACTCGCCGCGGGCAAGGGTCGCCGAATCAGCCTTCGCAGTCATTGCCGGAATCCGCCGGTCCACGTTCTTGTCCCACCGGAGGGAAGCGTAACCGGCAACGCCGAGAAAAATCAACACGAGGGCACCCACAACGATACCGCCAGTCTTCAACACACTACGGAGTATGCTCATACCATGTACCTTTACTTATGACATTATGATTGCAGCGAACGGCAGGATGTTTCTTCCCGTATTATACGAAGGCAGAAGCAGATTGGAGCCCACATTTTTGTGTAGGAATAGGTTGAATAAGGCGCAACAGATGATTCAGCATCGGGTTACCAAATGAGTGCGCGACGTGGTGCGGCGTGTTATGCGAAGCGCCCAAAGCTACCCGTTCCATGCCGTTGTTAGGCACGAACCTGCAGAAAGTAGCTCACACCAAGTGCACATACCCACAACCCGACTCCGAATATGGTATGCGTCATCAGGCTCTTCAACCTGGCTTGCGATGGATTGGGGGTTTTGGATGAAGCAATGCCCAACCCGAAAGCAGGCTGCAAGACGAAGAGCGGGAACACCACAGTGCCAATGCCGTAGAGCAGCGCAGGCAGCAACGTTGGTCGCACAATCCAGTCGCCTGATGCAAAGACGAACACCAGCGCAAGCATAATACCAATGGTGTAGTGCGCACTCCAGCCGACCGCACACTCAAAGGGCTTTTGCGGTGCATCAGTAATTCTCACATGCCGGAAGACACCCTGTGGCATGTGACAAAGCCAGCGGCCCAGCAAACAATAGTCGAGTGATCGGATGCTGAACATACTTCTCAGGAAAAGATTCCAGAGGTCCACGAGGAGGGTTGCGCCGAACCCGATGGCGATTGTACCAAGGAAAAAGTGTGCTTCCATCTTCAGCTCCGGTTTGAAACGAGCCGTCTCATCCGCTTCACTATCAAAGCTCGCTCTGGCTGTATGCGTCGAGTGCAGGAGACGGCCTGAAGCCCTTGATGATGGTGTAGAATATGATCGAAAGTTCCCACGCAATTTCAAGAGCTGTGAGAGCAAACAGTCCGGCGCTCATCGGCTTCAGGACATCGAACAGCACCAGCACTCCACCAAGAAACGCGAGCGGTCCGCCGATGAGCCCAAGCAGCGCCATGCGCCGTGGGAGGAGCCCCGACCGGTACATCAGATACCCAAACAGCAATCCGGTCCCGAAGCCTGCACAGAACTGCGGCCCAAGCAGGAACGTCCAATCGTGGAACGCCAGCAGAGACCTGCCGGCCATGATGAGAGCTTCAGTGTCACCGCCCGGCACGAAGTTGGCCCGTAACGTCACGATCGACATCAAGCTGGTAACGCCCGCGAGAATGATCACCGACTCCACGATGCGCACCGCGACGTAGCCGAGCGCAACGGATTCCTTGACTCGCTTGACTATTGGGAAGATGACGATCGCAGTCGCGATGTTGCAGATGGCAAGAAGGATCTCGAAGAGGGCGCCCATGGAGATGCGCGTGTCGAACCCTCCGCCGAGGATATAGCCGGCGTCATTGAACAAAGGGTCGTAAAAAAGGAGTGCCGGGATCGAGAATATGAAGGTGCCGGCGAAGAACAGCCCAAAGATCAGCGACGTTTTTCTATGGGAAGGCATACGGTTTCCTTTTGGTTGTGATAGTTCAAATGTACGTTACTTGTTTCACATTGATAAACCCTACTGGCTTTGGGCGTTTTGCATAACGTACAGGTATTTGCGCAGGCGGGGATTATCGCACCGCCCACTGATACGAGGGTAGCTAATTTCCTCTTGCATTTCACTTCATCCGAAGAACCGCAGCCCCGCTTGTCGCAAATACCATGTTGCCCGCAGTTATATTTCTTGCGGGGCCGCTGTCATTATTGTTTGAAGGTCTTTGCATCTCGTATAGTTCCTAAATAGTTGGTGAATTAGAGCGTTCGGATAATTTGTTTCCGTTACTTCAATTGTCTTTGCAGTCCGTTCTTGAATGAGTGTTGGCAATGTGTCATTGAAAAATGCGGCAAAGTCTGCTGATGGATTCATAAGAATTTCTACTGGAGTTTGATTAATGACGGAGTTGAGAATAAAGTAATTTCCGTATGTGCAAATACTTCTTTCCCTTCCTGTTTTCGTTTGCCTTAATTCATTCAAGTATTTTGAAACTGCTCTATAAATTTTTATACATCTCCAAAGTTTATCAACCTTCAGGTTTTCATTAAAGATATCTTTGTATGGTGGCTTAGAAATATCATCCCAAAGCCGTCCTATTTCTCTCTTCGCAGTTACAGCGTGTGTTGTTTCTGTTGTCGCACAAGCAAGAGCAACCGTTGCTTCTTCCAATGTGCAATTGGTTTCATCGTAAGGAATGACTTCGTCTGTCCTTTTGTAGTGATAATTGATATTTGTCAAAAGTAGTTCTGTTCTTAATCGCTGTTGCTCTGGGTCAAGCGTTACGAAGTCTCTTTTCTCAATTTTGTTCTGAGTATTTGATGCTATTGTTATGCTATTGCCAAAATTCTCAGGAGCATTTGAAAGTGGAATAAGTCGCACAAATACTTTACTTTTTTGTAACTTATCAGGGAACCTGTCAAGTGCAATGCCTAAACTACCAACAGTTTGAGCTCCGTTGATAATTGTCAATCCTTTACAATCAAAAAGCCCTGTGGTTTTGCCAACTGTTTTCGCTGGCAGTGGATTAACTGTGTTGCAAAGAATTGTCACACCATTATTGAAGTAAATAAATTTTTCTGGTTCGATTTCAATTGTTTTTAGAATACCAGTGTTAATGTCGGATAAGCCAATAAAATTTCTGATGTTCTCGGTGAAAAGTTTTTTCCTGTGATTCTTCCAAAGCGTTGCTAAGTCATAAGCGGATATTTGTCCGTAGTAAGCAACAAATGGTTCATCAATAGCTCCCCAATTTGAAAGTGTTACTTCGCTCTCTATTGGCCTCCCTGGCAAGAACTGTATTCAAAGAATCGTGTGCTGCTTTTAAATTAAAGTCGGTAAAAAATGCCCACTCGGTTGATTCATTGAGAAAATTTATTAGGTCGCTAATTATTCTCTGATTATGAACTGCAAAACCTTTTCCTGTATATGCTAAAACAATATTGAGTTTAATTTGACTTTCATTGAAGGCATCTTTAATTATCGGAAGTTTATTCTGAATCTTGATATTGAAACGGTCGTATCTTTCTTCAATTAAGTCAGTGATTCCTTTGGCAAACTTATTCATATCGCCTGTGTCGGGCTCTCCATTTCCTTCATCAATCATTTTTGATTGAACAAGATAAATTGTGTTTTGTTGCTCATCAAAATAAACTGCATCAATTCCATTATCATCATAGCTGTCTGTGATTGACTTTGCTGCCTCGTCAACAGGAACCGAAGCAAGAATATGTAACGAGTAAGCTGCTAATGCTCGTGAATGAAATTGTCGTGTTAAATCCTCTGGTCTTGAATTTACAATATCCGTCAAGTCAATTTTGCCAGTAAACAAATTGTCTAACGCTTGTTTGATGTGATTTACTTGAGGTCTTGCCATTTGTATTTTTTCTGTTTGTTTTTTGTAATTAGTTTAGAGTTACCACGGGCGCCAAATAATTGCGGGCAACTACGTCAAAAACGCACTGCATTTATTTTCATTCTTACGGAATAACCGCGTTGCGTATATTTCGCTTGTAGATTCTTTCTTGGTTCGCCGCCCCACGCGAAAAGTTCACTCTCCCCCGGCGGCGTTGGGGCAAGTTAGCGAGAAACGCAGGGAAAGTCAAACAGAGGGGGGGTCAGTTTGAACCGATGAGCATGAGCGGGAAAGGGACGAGGAAATCATCCTCGTAGTTCAGTCCGCCTTTTGTGAGCGAGGGGTGGAAGCGGAGTCCCACCCGGAGGGTTCCGTTCACGCCCGAGCCTGCGGTGGTGGTTATCGTGAACGTACTGCCGAACTCCGCCGCACGGTTGTCGCGGTTCAGGTTTGCGACCACAACACGACCGGCAGGGAAATTTTCGATGCTGTACGTGAAGCGATACGCGTCGCGGGACCTGTCGAGTTCCGCATCCATCAACGAGTCGCGTATTCCGCCCCGCCACACGGAGACGCTGCCCGTGTACACACGTCCGGCGTCAATCCTGAGCGGCTGTGACGTTGCAGGAACCGGCCCCATCCCGTCGGGATCGTACGCCCGCGCGGTGACACGCAGCGAGGTATCGGCAACATCCGTCAGCACGATCTCCAGATACTGCGGATGCGCGAGGCGAAGCAGTAATGTTACTGCAGGCGTGGCGATGTTGGCACGCACGTCAATGCCGGCGGAGGATGCATTGAAGGGATGCTTTGATGCGTGAAGCTGGTAGCTTCCTGTCTGCTCAATGCGGAACATGAACCGCCCCTGCGCATCGGTTGTTTGCGCAACAGTGGCGGGGACTGTGGAAGTCTGCGCGCCGTCGATGGGCAATTCCGTTGCGGCGGTTTTCACGAATCCCTTCACCAATCCGTCTGTCTCAATCGTATCGTTGACGGAAGTCGTTTTGTCTTTGCACCCGGCGGCACTGAGGAGGATGAGAAGAGGAAGTATGCCGATGCCGGTGGAATTCATGTTACTTCAGGCCGGAGAGATTCCATTCCCCGATTCCGCCGCTCATGTTGGCGGCGGTGTAGCCTAACTTGCTGAGCGTCGCCACCGCCGATCCGCTGCAACTTCCGGTAGCGCAGTAACGGATAATCTCGCGGCTCTTGTACTTCTCCAACTCCTTCTCCCGCCGCCGCCCAACTCATGCGGGGGAATATGCGGAGCCTTTGATGGCACTCCGGCTCCGCTCATCCGCCGTGCGGACATCGAGCAGAACAATGGCGTTGCTTTTCATCTTCTCTGCAACTTCGGCGGGAGTGTATTTCTTCAGCGAACGCAGGAGCAGCATCCGCTTGATATACAGAACCAGCAGAAGCGCAGCAAGACCGTAGAAAATAATCTGTGATGTTTCCATTCTCAGCCTTGTCGTGTCAGTTTATGCCGCAACTTCCGCCGCCGCAACAGCCGCCCGGAGTTTCGCACGACGGCGCATCGGAATAGTTAAATCCGCCTGTACTGCTGCCTGTGGAAACGTTCGGCGCGGAAAGAAGCCGGATGTGGCCGGTGGAGCCGCACGCGGGACACACGACATCTTCTTCTATCTCACGAACTTTGTGGAACACATCGTACGTGGTACTGCATTCTTTACAGCGATAGTCATAAATCGGCATAAACAACATCTCCTTGGAATTGGGCGTAGTAAACCTTACCGAATTTGATGCAGGATTTCAAGATAGGGGTCAGCGTCCGAAATCCGGCATAGAAGTCCGACACCATCTCAATATCCTGGACACGGCGGAGCCGTGTCCCTACAACAAGAAATGCTGTTTGACATCTCTCTATCGGACTTCAGATCAGCGTTTCTGCCCGTCCAGCGGGATTTTCACGCTCACGGCGCCGCGGAGTTCGCCCGCCTTGTAGTCAACGGCCTTGTCGTTCGGGTAACGCTGTTGGATCGAGCTGTAAATCAGGTCTCTCATCTTCTCGCGGCCCCCGTGACACGAGAGGCACATGTCGCCGATCATAATCGGCCTCATGTAGCGGAACGTTCTGACATCATTCTCTGTCACAACCTGATAGAACTCCGACGTGTCGGAAAGCTTCCCGGCTTTTTTCAATTCGGCAAACTTTTTCAGTTCTGCACTTTCAAACGCGTCGGGAATGTTCTTCGGGTTCCTCCATTTAACGCTCACACGCCGGATGGAAACCCCGAGCTGCTCCTGCAATCTCTCTCCGACAACCTGGGCACTATCGGCGCACACATCGATGGCGCGTACAGCACCGCCTGCCGCGAGTTGTTGTGAGAGGAGAATGCGCATGGTTGTCAGCAGCTTTTTTGCCGCTTCGCGACTATGCTGAAGGGCGGCCGCGGAATCCATCTGAACAGGTTGGGAGAACGATGGTGCGGCAAGAAGAACGACGGGGCACATACAACTTGTCAGCAACGGCCGGATGCTGCTCATGTTGTCCTCCGTATGATTGGTTGTGGAATGGATGCGCTATCGCGCAGAAGTATCGAGAAACGATTTCACAAATTGCAGTACGCGATACACATCGGCGAAGTTTGTGGCGAGTCCGAACGAGATGCGGACAGCTCCTGCTGTTTTCCCTTTTACCGCAACGATACATTGCTCGAAGGAACTCCGTTCTTCGTTGCTGAAACACTCGCGCATATCATTTTGCGTCAAGCCGAAGGCTATCTCTCCCGCGCCCGGATTGCAGAAGCAACCTGTGCGAAGCGAGATATTCAGACGGGCGGCCTGATCTTCCACCGTATGAAAATTGAACAGGTTGCCGTCGGGGTCGTGGAAATTCAGGGCAACGGTGCCGCCCCGCGCAGTCGTGTCACGCGGGCCGTACACTTCAACCAGCGGCATTCCGTTGGAATGACGGAGCGAGAGAATGCCGTTCAGGAACCACCCCGTGAGCAATACAACTCTGTCGTGAATCGTATCAATCCCTGCCCCGGCAAGAAACCGGAGCCCGATTTCCACGGCGGGCAAGTTCAGATAGTTGATTGTCCCGTCCTCGAACGCCCTGTCACCTTCGGCAAAATAATACTTATCGGCCTGCACAGAAACAACTTCGATTGTGCCGCCGGAGAACCAGGGGCGATGGAGTTTTTTCAATGCGGACTTCCGCGCAATAAGACACCCTACTCCCGTCGGGTAGCCGAACATTTTGTAGAATGAGAGCGGAACAAAATCGGGATGATACTTGCTCAAGTCCAGTCTGTTGGTCGGGACAAACGCCGCTGCATCCACCACCACATCCCACCCTTTTGACTGCGCCCGTTGAATCCAGTCCAAAGAATGCTGAACGCCTGAAAAGTTGGATTGCGCCGGATACACAAACAGATTGTTTCCCGCCGGGTTCGGTTTCTCCAACTGTTGCATGAGTTGTTCGCTGTCAATACGCAGATCGGGCGCGATGACGGGAATGTAGGTAATGGCAGCCCCCTTCGCCCGGGCAAACTCACGCACGCCGTTGACCGCGTTGTGATTGTCGAACGTGAGCATGTATCGCGATTGCTGACAGAACGGGTACGCTTCGCCGACAAGCTTCAGCGCGCCGCTCGCATTCGGCGTGAAGATGGCGACGTACTCGTCGGGCGATGCGTTGAAGTATTCGAGAACATACCTTCTCGCATGTTCATCCATTTCGGTTGAAGCGAGAGAGGAAGGACTGTGGGAGTGCGGATTACCGTACACATGATCTTTCAGCATCGCCAGATGTTGTGCGAGCTGGCAGTCGGCGTACAAGCCGCCGCCCGTATAATCCACATAGACCTGACCCAGTTTGTCGAGTCGCGTAAACTCCTTCTCGCGGAATTCATCAAGAATGCCCGTCTTGATGTACGCGGGATTCTCCTCCAGAAATTCATCGAAGGATTGATGCACGCGCCCGCAATCAGCTGGGGAACTCCCTCTCTCATTCGTCAATGCGTGAATGTCGTTGGAGTTCATCATCCTGCTCAGGTGTGCAGCGTTTCATGCAGTGACGGCCAGGCACGCAACACAACGCCCGCGCTGTGCAGGTAGGCGGGCATGGCAAGACACACTTCCTTGCTGAGAGAGAAACCCGGAGTGTAGTGATTCGGCTGCATACCGATGAAGTGCAGATACTCCGGCAGCGTTCCCTTTTGATGCACGTCCTCAAACAGGTCAAGGAGATCATGCTGATGCGCGAGGAGCCGGAACCCGCCGAACAGGGTAATGTCGTGTCCCGCCAACTCGATGATCGTTCCCGGAATCCGCCCGATATCGGCAGCGTCAAGAATCAGCAGATGGCTGCTCTCTTCCAGAATCGATCGGAAGTCGAAGTCAATGCCCGCCTCGATAAACTCGATATCGTCTCTCGACGGATGGCGCTGCTTCAGCAAACGAAGCGCGTGTTTCCCCAAGCCGCGATCGCCTGTTATGATTTCTCCGATTCCGACTACTACTTTTCGATGCGCGTGTATCATGTGAGGTCTCCGAATTCCGATGAGCAACTGTCAAAGGAATCATTTCAACTCATGTGCCAGCATCCATGCGTATTCTTGCCGATTCTACCGGCAGAACGATAGGGTTTTCCCATTTGCAGGAGACTTCTTCCGAGAGTTCCCAGAATTGGGAAAGTTCCCTGCAAAAGTCTCAGGATCGTTGAAGATGACTTGAGAGAATATCAGATTTTTTTCTATATTTGCCAGGCACAATACTTGCTATTAACAATTATTGATGGAGGAAAAAGTGACGCGCCGTGCTAATACTAACTATGCCCGCGAGATTGCTGATTTAACCTTCAGCCTTCTTGCCAACTGCCAGGAAAAGGAACAACGACTCGCGGATCAATTCCGGACCACGGTTCCTGAATTCAGATGCCTGCGGGTTTTCAGAGGAGAAGCCAAGATGCCCGTAAGTGCATTGGTGGAACGGCTCAATCTCTCTGCAAGCCGTGTGACTCGTATTCTTGCCAGCCTTGAGCACAACGGCTACCTCAAGCGCATGATTGATCCTCTCGACCGCAGAAACATCATCGTCGAGCTAACCGCTAAAGGCCTGAGTTTCAGCAGACAATTGGAAGACCGGTATGTGAAGATCCACGAGGAACTCCTCGCCGAAATTCCGGTGGAGTTGCATGATTCTCTCGTCGTAGGTCTGAGAAACCTCCTGACATCGGTTATGTCCTGGCTTGGCACTTCCTCCAATGAACACTCTTAGTAAAGATGTCCACTATTCGGTAAAGAAAGAGAGGATTACATGAACAAGATTTGGCAATGCGGGTGTTTTCTGCTGCTCATCATGCTTGTGAGCTCGGGATGCAGCAAGAAATCAACGGAGGGTCCGCTTGCACCCCCGACAACGGACACCGACATGGCTATTGCATCATGCATCGGTTGTCATACGGATTACACAACGTTGAAACGTATTGCCTCACCCGACACATCAGGCGGCGGCGGCGGTTGCGGAGGCGAGTTTCCGCATATTGAAGTGTACGACAGAGTGTACCTGGGCGGCGCCGGATTCCAAAAATTCCGGGCATCAACTCACGGACAAATTGCGTGTACACACTGCCACGGCGGTGTTGACAGCACCTCCAACAAGCAGGTTGCCCATTCCGGTGATTTCGTAAAATACCCTTCAGCACGTCCGGCAACCAAGTGCGCACAGTGCCATTACAATACCGTTCAGAACCATGCCTCAAGTCTTCACGCTAACGGATGGGGGCAGAAAAGCATGGTCACTCTGCGATACGGCGCAAACTCATTCGACGATTTGCCTGCAACGTTGAAAACCGGTTACAACAATCACTGCGCAAGTTGCCACGCGGAAAAATGCGGCGATTGCCACATCAACCGGCCGACAGCAGGCGGCGGTGGTTTACTCCGCGGACATTCGTTTGAGCGGCGACCGGATATGCGGGAAAACTGCGTCGCATGCCATTCGAGTCGTGTCGGGCATGGATATTTTGGAATTGGCAGCGGCACTCAACCGGATGTCCATTCGACGAAATGGGGCGACGGACACTGTGTGAATTGTCATTCAAACGCCGAGATACATGGGGACGGGAACATCTACAATCAGCGTTATAAAGTTGCATTTCTGCCCTGGTGTACCGGATGTCATTCAAACATCGCAAACTCCAATCCCTACCATACGGCACACATGAATAGTTTCAACTGCCAAACGTGCCACTCACAGGACTACAACAACTGCGGCAGTTGCCACGTCGGGGGTGCAGGGGCACGTGTACCTGCGTATCTCGGATTCAAGATCGGTATGAATCCCATCACGGGCACGCGCCCGTTCAAATACGCTACCCTGCGCCGCGCACTTATGGCTCCGGATAGCTGGCAGAATTACGGGGTTGCCAATCTGGCCAATTTTGATGTTCGACCTACTTACAAATATGCAACGCCTCACAACACTCTTCGGTGGACATCAAGGACGCGTGTCGAAGCCGGACGTGCGTGCTACGATAATTGCCATATCATCAACGAAAACGGAACGTACAGAAACAAGCATCTCTATCTCTTCAACTCAGATCTGCTAAGCTGGGAAATTCCGGCAAACGCAGGGGTGGTTGTAGATGGCAAGCTACCTGCAAGTTGGGGTACGCCGTGATTCTTCTTTATTCATCACTTACCAACAATGAAAGGACACATACATGAAATATTCACGCTATTTCCTCGTTTTTCTGCTGCCATTAATCTTTCTCACGAGTTGCAAGAAAGATGAAGGACCAACAACAACACCGCCGACGCAGATCAATGAGGCCGAGGTACTTGTTCAATACCTCGAAGGAAACGGCGACTATATAAACGTCTCTGCCCCATCCGTCGTTGCCGCCTCTGCTGTGTATCAGGACCTCAACGCCACACCGCCGACGCAGTATATCATTGACCTTCGTTCAAGCGCCGACTTCCAAGGCGGACATATTCAAGGTGCTCACAACGTAGCGCTTGCCGGTTTGATGACACATGTGAAGTCGGTCGCCAATGTTTCCAGCTACAACCGGCTTGTCATCGTGTGCTACACGGGTCAGACCTCCGCATACGCAACGTCAATACTCAGACTCGCCGGATACAGCAACGCCATATCTCTGAAGTTTGGAATGTGTTCGTGGGACAGCGTTTTTGCCACAACGCGCTGGCTTGCCAGCATAGGCAACTCCAGGGCAGGTCAATTTGTTACCACATCGACTGCAAAGAATGCAGCGGGCAACCTGCCTACCATCAGCACAGGAAAAACCAACGGTGCCGATATACTCGCCGCCCGCATTGACACATTGCTCACAAGAGGATATACGGAGGCGACTGTTACCAACGCAACGTTGTTCGGAAACCTCACGGGATACTACATCGTGAACTACTGGCCATTGACTGAGTATACTGACCCGGGTCATATTCCTGGTGCAATTCAGTACACCCCGAAATCGGATCTGCGACTGGCCACAAACCTTAAGACTCTCCCGACCGACAAGCCGATAGCAGTGTATTGCTACACCGGACAAACGAGTTCCTTCATCGCGGCTTATCTAAGGCTCCTCGGGTACGACGCCAAGTCACTGATGTACGGGGCCAATGCCATGATCTACGATATGATGGTAGCAAAGAACATGACTACATTCAAAGCAGCAGAAATCATGGGCTATCCATACGTGACGGGACCATAAACGATCCCGGACCGCTGCACATTATCAAAAAGGGCTGCCTATGCAGCCCTTTTGTTTAACAGGATGATCAGTGGCGGAAGACCCAAGGAATTCCCTCCACCATCTTCCCTCGAAGTACCGTTGTTCGAACACTTACCGCAAGCCTTCGCCGGACTACGGCATCGTCCACGAGAAGGAAAGGTGGAAGATATTTTCTTTCAGCTGACTCATGCTGCCGCTGTACTCGCCGGCAAGCAGACTGGGCGTGAGCGCAGTCTGAGCATAGTTGAACGCGTGTTCGTACGCTGCATTCACGGCAAACGACGGCGAAAGCTTATACGTTAGACCAGCCATGACATGGTTCTCGACAATAGCGGGAAACACCGGAAACACGGTTACACCCGGTACCGGATTTGAACCGAAGGCCCCTCCCACCCGAAGAGTCAAAACGTCTGTTGCATCCACTTCAAATCCGAGCCGTGCCGAGTATGAATCTTCCCACAGCATCGGGAAGCTGATTTCGAAATTGCCGTCATTGCCCAACATGCGGTTGATGTTTGCGTTGTTTCCGTTCTTCAATATCAAGGTCATTTCATCAAACGCATTCTTCCAATTAATCCACTCAAAATCAAACGCGAGACGGATATTCCCGGCCAGCCTGAACATTCCCCCTATGCCAACGGATTGCGGAAACTTCAGCTTTGTCTCAAGATCATACTCCGCCACAACGCCTTTGGACATGTCGATGCCGAGCTGTGTGAACATTCCCATAACAGCTTGCTGTGCCTGCTCCGGTGTCATGCCGGGGTTTTGTTGCATCACGCCCATCACTGCCCTTCCGAATGCATCGTTGAGCTGATAGGTCATATCCATCGTCGCCTTTCCGTTCTTGTACGTCAGAGGTGACGGCGAGGTGTAGCTTGCTCCCAGCGTGATGTTTTCATTTGCGTTCCATGCAATGCCGACTTTGCCGGAAAAGCCGAACGCACGTAACTTGTCCATTGCAGCAGCGGCCGTTACCTCCGTGTATCCGAATCCACCCATCTGCGGCGGAGCGGCAAACAT
Organism: Bacteroidota bacterium; assembly: GCA_019637975.1. Lineage (NCBI taxonomy): Bacteria > Pseudomonadati > Bacteroidota > Bacteroidota bacterium. The sequence continues at coordinate 29,544 of JAHBUR010000011.1, forward strand.
CTGCCCGAATGTCATTCCCGTTTGCGGGTTTGCAACTCCTTGCATAACAGAGGGAGACAAACTGTAGGGCATCTTGAAATCAAGCATGCTGTACACGATATGGGCGCTTGCTCCAACGGAAAAGTCCGGTGTCACCTTGTACGCCGCGCTGAGCCCACCTTGCATCACCGCGAGTTTTGAATGATATTCCTGTTGAACGAAGTTGCCGTTCTGATCTCTGAAGAGATTGTGGTTGAGAGTGAAATCGGCACCCATCCCGCCCTGTGTAAAAGCCCCTGCCCCCCAAGTGAAATCAGTCTCATTTTTGTTGATGTATGAGATGTTGACTATCGGAAAGTAGTTCGTTTTTCCCTTGGCGGCATTGATACTGTTCGAGAAGTCGAGGCCGGGCACCATGAGCGAGAAGTTGCCGTCCAGCAACGAGTTGCCGAGGAAGGAAATACCGGCGGGGTTCGTATAGAGCAGCGCTCCATTATCGAACATACCAATGCTTGCACCGCCGCGTCCAACGGTGCGCGCATCGAATCCGATCATCCGTGTTCCGTTTGTCGCAAGCGCGACCGTTGTAGCCAGAAGAAGCAAAACGAGAGTACTGTATTGTCGAGCGTACATATGTTTCCCTATGAGTGTTGTCTGAAAGTGCGCAGTGACTTGTACTAAACACTTCCTGCGCGTGAAGCTTCAAATCGGCGGTACTGCTCCCCCATTCTCGCGATTCACACTTCTCCGGAGTCCCGGGCACGCTCAACATCTTCGACGCTATTCAGGTTGTCGAGCAGGTACGACCTGTAGAACGGAAGATCGGAGGTTATCGGAACGAACGCAGTCTTCAGTTCTCCCAACACATCCTGAAGTTTGTAGCTCCCGCGTTCCAGTGCCCGCTCGATGGCAGGTAATCCGTTGCGTGAGTACAGCCCGCACAAAGGATGCACCCTTCCACCTGATGACGGAACAACAGCATCGGCATCGGGATCCGAGGAGATGAGATAGCGTATCAAGTCCGGCGAGACGAACGGCATATCACAGGCTAACACAAACAGGCAATCGGCCTTTGTGTGCGTCAACGCGGCATGGATTCCGCCAAGGGGGCCGCAATCCTTTCTGATATCTGGAAGAACAGGTATGCCGGGGAAATCAAGCTCCGCAACGCGGTCGGATGAAATGACGACAGAAGGGAACACGCTTTTCAGGACCGCCACAGAGCGTTCAATCAACGTAACACTTCCGAACTTCAACAAAGCTTTGTCGCTGCCCATTCTTGTGCTTTTCCCTCCAGCAAGAACGCAGCCGACAAGAGCCGTCTCTCGAATCATCTCTTCTTCTTCTTGCCTTTCACCACATCGTCAGTCCAGCTCATCGCCGCCATGGACGACGGGAAGCCGATGGTTTGCATGGCAAGCAATGCAACGTGATACAATTCCTCTTTCTTGACTCCCGCCGCCAGCGCTTTTCGTGCATGAGAATGTGCGCCGCCTTCAAGCCGAGCTCCGATGGAGATGGCGAATTTGACCAACGCACGTTCCTTGTCCGTCAGCGGCCCTGCGCTGTGGACTTTTTTGCCGAGACGTTCGTACGCTTCGGCAACTTCGGGGTACTTCGCCGTGAAATCAAGAAAGCGTTTGGGGATTGCTTGTTTTGACATATATGCTCCTCGATGATTGTTGGTAGTGGCTGTTACAATTCTTCCTTCCCGGAAGAGTCTGCCTCCAACATACCATTTCTGCCAGAAACTTTCCCGCCTGCCTGCGCATCTTAACACCCCTCCTTCTTCTTTTTCTTCGCTGTGCCTGCGGGCGCAGCCGAACCAGCCGGCATCTCCAACTTCGGCATCGCAAGCTGGGGCGTTGCTTGTGCTCTGCCCGTTCCTGTCTGCGGTGAGCCGCCAAAAAACATGCTTACGGCTTTCCGCTTTTCAAAAGCAGCTTTCTCTTCCGCCGATGCATTTTCTGCAAGAGAAGGAAAGAGAATCCGGTCTTTCCATTCGGCCAACCCATCGCGTAACATGTACACCGCTTTGTATTGCTTTGCTTTCAGCAGGAACCACGCTTGCGCGGAATGAATGCCCCCTTCAGAGTAGAGTATGATTTTTTCATTCCGCGTCAATCCGGCATCTATCAACGACCCGACTGGAATGTTTTCTGCAGTCGGAATGTGATACTCGTTGAATTCCTTTTCGTTACGCAAGTCCATGAGACGGTAATCGGCTTTGCCCTGAATAATCCAATCGGCAAGCTCATCAACGGTCACATGGTCAACTTCCTTCTCGACAAGGAGGGCAAGTTCCTTCACGTTCATTGTTGCTGTGTTGCTTGTGTAAGGACTTCCCGCGAAGATAGCAAGAAATCCCAGAACACCTGCAACAATAGCAAGCTTTTGATTGAATGAGAGATGTGAGAAGATGGCTTTCATTGCGCGGCTCCTTTTCTGAATTTCTTCTCCACCCATTCCGCTCCGGCAAATCCGCCCAACGCCATCACCACCACAAGAAACACCAACAACCCGTATGACATGCCGAACAACTCCGGCAATGTCACGATGTCCATTGCTGTGGATTTGTAAAAGCCCTCGAGCAACGGAAACATCTCGCCAAAAACAAAGATGCCTGCGATGATACCGAGCAGATAGATCATCGCGTCGTACTTGCCCGTCGCGACTCCAACACACGATGTTCCGGGGCAATATCCGCCAACGACGAATCCGACGCCGAGGATGAGTCCGCCGACTACTTGCGGCACGAGATACGTCGGGCTGACGTATACAAGCGAGAGATCGACGATGCCGAACACCGAGAGCCAGAACAATCCGACCATTGCCGTGACGATAGCGGTGAACATGACTTTGAAGACTGTCATGTCGTAGAGATAGAATTGCGCAGCGAGCTTGCGTCCGCTGCCGAAGCCTGCGCGTTCGAGAAAGAATCCGAAGCCGATGCCGATGGCGAATGCAACGATGAGGCTGATTTCATCGCCGAAGTATCCGAATTTGAAATACGGTGCGTTCATGTCCATTGCCTCCTGAAGAAATATGCAACCGCGTAGCCGCCTGCAAACACCGCAAGCATGAATGCCCAACTTCCGACGCCCAACAATGCGCCGCCCGTGAGCGCTTGACCGCTGGTGCAACCGCGGGCGAGTTTTGCTCCGAAGCCCATCAGAATACCGCCAAGCAAGGCAAACACCATGCGGCCGCGGGTGGAAATGCGCGGACCTTTCTCAACCGTGCCTTTGATTCGATGTGCAAGTGAACCGGATATGAATCCGCCAACGATCACACCGATGACTTCAAACACCAGCCAGTCCTTCAATGGATGGTGTGTTGCATCACCAAGGTATTCCGAAAAGAACGTGTTGGATTGTGCGTGCTCAGGGGCAACGGCATTGACGCCAACCGAAACCAACGATGTAAAGGCTCCCGAAGCGCCAAGCCCGCGTCCCATGATGACGAACGCTGCGAGAAGCACGAGGCCCAAGCCAACTCCCGCGAGGTACGGATTCCAGTACGGTTGAGCCTTGCGGTCAGCTTTTGCCACCGACTGCGCAGCAACATCTTCCGGTGAAACTGTTTTTGCTAATGTTGTCATACTGCTTGTTCTCCAATTGAGTGTGTTCTGCTACAACCCGGCAATCGTCCAATGACTGTATTGCCCGGCATAAACGATGACAAACCTGAGAATCAATCCCCCCGCGATGACCATTATTGGTGCAACGGGAGTGTGTTGTACTTTATGATTTACCGCCAACAACTGAATGATGAGAGGAATGATAATTCCGATTCCTATCACAAATACCCAAAACACTGCGGCATACGATCCGCTGAGAATCAATTGCGCTGCATTCTGATGCGCTTGTGTAGAGCTGAGCAACCCGATGATGAACTGGGCAAATATGAATAACTCAAGAATCAGAAAACCGTTGTCCGCTTTGGCAAGAAGTTCACGTTCGTACTTGTCGTCGGTGATGAGGTGAACGAATGCAGCCGCAGCGGAAAGTCCCGACGTCAGAAAGAGAACCCAGAGAATCGAGCTGTTCCAGAGAGGCCGAGCCCCGAGGGCGCTCAGCAACACGCCGGTGTACATGCCGAGAATTGCGCCGACAATCATGCTGAGCACGCCGATGTTCTTCACAAGAGCCGGACGTTCGTTGATAAATGCCGAGATCTTGTCGAAGAGTTTAATGCGGTTTTGAAATGCCGGCGGAACCCGCGTCAGCGTACTAGCGAGCAGTGTCGGGTAAACGAGAATGAGAATCCACGAACCCCACGACATCGGCGAGGCAATCTTAAACGTTGTGAAGAGTCGCCAGACGTACAGTTTATGTTCGAGGTCGAGGAAAAGCGCAAACATGCCGGCGCTGAGCAGCACCAGACTGATATGCGGCAACCAGAAGCAGGAAAAGTAGCTGTGCTTGTATCTTCCTTTGAAAATAAAATAGCCGGATATGATCATGATTCCGGCCACGAGGCCGCCGAGAAACAAATACACCGGAATCTCCCAGCCCCAAATGTGCAACGAAGGGTCAATCTGCGGATTCGTTCGTGTTGTTGTGAGTTCGTGCATACAGTTTTGCTCCTTTTTGTGTCATTCTGAACGGAGTTCCGACCGCTTTTGTCGGGGCGAAGTGAAGAATCCAGAACCGGCTATGATCTGGATTCTTCGGTCGCCGCCTCCGGCGGACTCCCTCAGAATGACAAACTCTATGTCAAATAGAAAATCCTCGGTTGCGTCCCCGCTTCAGGCATCAGCGAATGATTCCTGCGCGATGCGAGAAGCCGGCTCACCTGACTGTTCGGATCGTCAAGGTCGCCGAAATACATGCAGTGTGTCGGGCAGACGGAAACACACGCAGGGTCAAGCCCCTTTTCAACGCGATGAATGCAGAAGGTGCATTTGTCCGCGTAGCCGTCGGGGTGAATAAACCGCGCATCGTAAGGGCACGACGCAACACACGCCTTGCAGCCGATGCACTCGTTCTTCGTTACCAACACCACCTTGCCCAACTCATGAACATGACTTGCGCCGGTCGGGCAGCAAGAAACGCACGGCGGATTGTCGCAATGGTTGCAGCGCTCCGACCGAATTTCAGTTGTCAATGTCGGGAACGTTCCTTTTGTATCCTGCACAATCCAATCTTTGTTGTAGCCTTCGGGAACGTTGTTCTCCGTCTTGCAGGCAACAACGCAATCCATGCATCCGACGCATTTCTTCGTATCAATCACCATTCCGAATCGTGCCATGACTATGCCACCTCGCTTTCAATGGTGACAAAGTTCATGTTCGATGCCGTGCCCCCCATAAGCGGATCGGTGACGTATCGTGTCAGAAGTTGCGCGTCGCTTGCCCCCTTGCCGTACGCAAACTTCAAGCCTTTGGCATTGTGTCCGAAGCCGTGCACCATGTACGCGCAGTCAGGACGAATCCGTTCTGTTGCCTTCACTTTGATTTTGTTGCTGACGACGCCGTCTTGATTCTTCAGACGAACATAGTCGCCGCTCTTCACGCCGAACCGCTCAGCGACGGCGGCGTTGATCCAGATTTCATTCTCGCTCATCATATCCATCAGCACGCGATTCGATTGCGTACGGCTGAAGGAATGAACCGGAGCCCGGCCATATAACAAGCGGAGATATCCGGGCGGGCCGCTTGCAGGACGCGTGTACTTCGGCACCGGATCGAATCCGGCTTGTTGAAGTTGGAGTGAATAGAATTCAATCTTGCCGGAAGGCGTCGGGAACTCGGCCGGTACTCCTTCATCAAAGTAGATCGGCTGGTTTGATCCGCGGATAATCCCCTTCTGCTTCAATTCACTATAGCTCAGGCCGGCAGCTTTCAGGCGATATTCAAAGTACTCTTCGATATCGTTCCACGGATAGTAATGCCCAAGCCCGAGCTTCTCGGCAAGTTTCTTTGCCATCCACCAGTTCGGTTTTTGGTCGTGAGGGGATTCGACAACCGGCTGACGCAACGCAACGAACGGCTCGCGGAACCACTCCACATTCAAGTCATCAAAGCGTTCGAGGTACACCGATTCCGGCAACACGACATCAGCCCAGCCGGCAATCTCACTCGGAATCACGTCAATCACAACGAGCAGATCGAGATTCTGGATCGCTTTGATTGTTTCTTCTTCATTCGGCAGAGCGTGCAGGAGATTCGTTGCGTACACAAACCATCCCTTCACAGGATACGGCTTGCCGGTAATCGTCGCTTCGCGAATGCCGGTGGTAATCGTCTCGTGAGCGAACGGATACTTGTGGTCGGGATTGTCCACCTTCCCTTTTTCGGATTTGGGATATGGGGGATACGGATACGCAGGTACATCCATACTCACAGGAGTGTAGAACCCGCCTTTCCGTCCCCAACTGCCCAGCAGCGCGTTGAGCAATGCAATCGCCCGGCTCCGCTGCGCATCGTCGCCGTACCAGGTAACGTGCCTGCCCGGATGCACAAGAGTCGCAGGTTTGAAGCGCGCCATCTCACGCGCAGTTTCACGAATCACCTCGGGCTCGATGCCCGATTCGGGATACGCCCATTCGGGTGTGTACTGTTGGAGTGATGCAGCAAACTGATCGAATCCAAAACCATACTTCTGAACATATTCAACGTCGTACAATCTTTCGTTGACGATGACATTCATCCACGCCAGCAGAAGCGCGAGGTCAGTTCCGGGTTTGATGGGAAGATAATGTTTTGCCTTGCTTGCCGCGACGGAAAAACGCGGATCAACCACGATAATGCTCGCGCCGTTTTCGATTGCCTCGGCAAACTCCTGCACCTGTGTGTTGTGCATGTTTTCACCCAAATGACTGCCGATGAGAACAAGACATCTTGCATTCTTGATGTCCGTTCGTTCCGGCGAGCTGACATCTTCACCGAACGTCAAGCGGAACCCGACGTCACGCGGGCCGCGGCATTGGGCAAACGACGGCGCCGAGATGTTCGGCGTACCGAAGGCTTTGAGTGTATGCTTGAAGAAATTCCCGCCGATGCCGTGACTGAACAAAGCAACAGATTCGGGGCCGTGTTGGGCTTTGATCTTCTGCATCTTCTCTGCAATGTACATGAAAGCTTCATCCCACGTCACTTCAACCCACTCTTCTTTGCCGCGATTGCTTTTGCGGATGAGGGGCACCTTCAAGCGATCGGGATCGTAATGCGCTCCAACGCCTCCGGTGCCGCGGGGACATAGCCTGCCGTTACTCAGCGGATCGTTCGGGTTTCCTTCCACCTTCCACAACTGCCCGTCCTTCACATGGGCAATCGCGCCGCATTTCCAGAAGCAGATATCGCAATAAGTAGGAATCGTTTCAACGTCAGCGGCCGGCTTCTTCCTGTTCAGAAGCTGCGTACCTTTTAACACCGCTGTGCCTGCGGCTGCAACACCGATGGTTGCCCCGCTTATCTTCAAAAATCTTCGTCGTGATAGAGAGTTCATGGTAGTTGATGAGAGGCCGGTTTTACGTTCATTCTGCGGGTGCAACCTCGATGCCGAGTGTGTGCGTTACAATTGCCTGTTTAATCGCAGAGCAGCTTGCCACTTCGGTGTACACGGAACATTCCCTGCAATCGGCACTCCTGCATTCCCAGGATTTGCCTGAAACCATCCAACATGGCTTGTCGTGCTGATGAAATGCAGCGCATTGTTCCCGTTCATCGGGGGGACAATTGAGAATCTTCCAGCACGGAATAAGCGAAAGCAGCCGGCGAATGCCCGCTATGCTCACTTTGTCATGGTTGATCATTGTCCGGATGCAACGGATGCGTTCAACGTCATTTTGCGAGAACCGGCGATGCTTCGAACGTTTCCGGTAAGGAATAATCAATCCCTCCCGTTCATACATGCGAATGGTTGGAATGGAGATGCCGAGGATATCCGCCGCTTCACCGATTGTGTACAGCGTTGATGTAACGAACGGCCCGGCCGTGGCCATATTGATTGCGAGGCGGTCACTCATTGAAATTCTCCCTTCAGAATATCTGTCAATCATAAATGCAGATTTTGTGCCACGTAAAATCGGCAAAAAGAACAAGATTTCAGCCTTATCGAGCCACGTTGCTTCCCAGAAATGAAAAACCGTGGCTGCGTTTCTCAATCCTGAACATGACCGTGCTTGCCATATTTCATTCCCAGATATGAATGCCAAGCCGCGGACTTCTGAATATTGGAAGAACTATGCCTTTTCAGTACATTGACGCACATGAATCTGTCTTTGCAGAGAATATGACCAGAAAAACCATCGCCGTCATTTTCGGCACCCGCCCCGATACAATCAAGCTTGCCCCTGTGATTCAAGCGTTGCAACGGGAATCCTCCCGATTCCGTGTTGTAAAGATAGCCACGGCGCAGCATCGCAGCATGCTCGACCAGGTGCTTGATGTATTCAAGATCAGCCCTGATTATGATCTCAACATCATGCAAGAGAAACAGGCGCTTTCGGCGTTAACGGCGAAAACCCTTCAAGCCCTCGGCAATGTACTGGATGAAGTGCAACCGGATATGGTGCTTGTGCAGGGCGACACATCTACGACCTTTGCTGGAAGCCTCGCCGCGTTCTACCGGCAGATTTCGATCGGACACGTCGAGGCCGGGCTCCGCACGAATGACAAACTGCATCCGTTTCCCGAGGAGATGAACCGCAGACTTACCTCTTCGCTTGCCGACCTGCACTTCGCTCCAACAGAAACAGCGAAGAAAGCGCTGATCCGCGAAGGCATCAATCGTTCACACATTTTTGTTACCGGCAACACTGTGTTAGATGCGCTGCAACTGTCGGTCCGCGAGAGTTTCCGGTTCACTGTGCCGGCCTTGAATGAAATTGTGAAGCAACGGAAGAAGATTGTACTGGTGACCATGCACAGACGCGAAAACTGGGGAACTCCGATGCTGGGGGCATGCCGGGCAATCAGAAGGCTGGCGGAAATGAACGACGGCATCAGTATCGTTTTCCCGGTTCACCTCAATCCCGCAGTTCAGGAAGTCGTTGGGGCAACACTTACGGGTCTGCGAAACGTCCACCTCGTCAAACCGCTCGGCTACCTTGATTTTGTGAATCTGATGGCACAGTCGTATTTCATCATCACAGATTCAGGCGGCATTCAAGAGGAAGCCCCCGCACTCGGAAAACCAGTCCTTGTTTTGAGAACGGTAACTGAACGCCCGGAAGCAGTACAATTTGGAACGTCGAAGTTGGTTGGATTGGATGCAGAAAAGATCATCAGGGCAGGCGCCCGGCTGCTCAACAACAAAGGCGCTTACCAACACATGGCAACCGCGGTCAATCCGTACGGCGATGGGAAGGCCGCACAGAGAACGGTTGCCATTCTGAAGAACTATTTCGGATTTACGAAATCGGTTGTTAGAGAATTCCGTCCGCCAACCGCACACTCGCAAGGTTAGCAAATCAGTTCGCTGCAACTTCGACTTGCAATGCAGTCGTCTTCGACGATTCGATCCTGTACGAATGTGTCAGCTTCACGGCCTGACTGAGCATGGCCGAAACAGAGCAGTACTTCGTTGTTGAAAGCTCGATGGCTCGCTCAACGTCCGCAGGATTGATTTCTTCTCCGTAGAACACATACTCAAGGTGAATATCGGTAAACACCTGGGGGTGTTCCTCCCGTGCGTTGCCTGTAACGTGAACTTCAAACCCTTCCAACGGCACTCGCTTCTTCTTCAGAATGGGAATCACATCCATAGCCGTGCAGCCGCCAAGCGCAAACATCAGCAGTTCCTTCGGCGATGATGCTCCTTCGCTTCCGCCAAATGTCGGTCCGCCGTCCATCATCACCCAGTGTGCCGAATCCCCTTTTGCTGCAAGCGTTATGCCCTGAAGTTGTTTGACTATTGCTTTCTTCTTTGCCATTCAACTGCGTCCTTTCGTCGGTGCCTTTGTTTCATGAACTTGATCGGTGTTCGAATCTACCATCCAAAAATGCAGATTTCGTGCCACGAGAGATTCTCGAAAACGAGCCACATTGAGGCGTTTTCACGCTCTATTCCGACATTTGAGAGGTTGATTGTGATTGTTGAGAAAAACAAAACCCCGCCGGAGAGCGGGGTTCGGCTCTCGCATATGTGATGCGAAAGCTCTTCAATCGGGTCAGAGGATGATTGCGCTACATAATGTGCATCATGTTAATATCCGTCGGCGTGAATTTTCACTTTCCCTCTGAACGAGTAGAACAGATACGTGAAGTAGCCGAGAGCAATCACGATTCCAATCGACCACCAGATGAGGCCAACACCGAGTCCGTACTCGCCGGCTGCCGTATTGTACACGGTAAGACTGAGTTTCGGATCCGTCGATGCAGGAAGAACATTGGGAAACAATCCGAACGCCGTACTGGCAAGCATTCCGCCGATGAACGCCGCTGATGAAAGAAATGCTTTCGTATCCTGCTTCGTTCTGTTAAAATAAACCATGCCAACCATCCCAAGCAGGGCAATCACGGGAAAGAGGTAGCCCCAATGATGTTCCGAGTAGTTCGTCCAAATTTCGGGATGAATGGAAGAAGATGCAATGAGTGATGCGACGGAAAGAGCCAGCACGCCCCAAACGGCAAATGACGCAACGCGGCGTGAGCGTTCCTGTACAACGCCGGTCGTTTTCATTGCCAGATAATTCGCACCATGAACCTTGAGCGTCACCAGTCCGACCAAGCCCATCATCACGGTGAACCAATCGAGAATGCCTGCTTCAGGCTGGACGGTGAATGTCGTCCACAATGGTGAGAAGAAATAGCCTTCTTCGTTCAGCGGTACGCCGCGCACAACGTTGCCGAGCGCCGCGCCGAAGAAGATCGCCAGCAGAATGCTCCCGATGGCAAACACCGTGTCCCAGAATGTCTTCCACATCGGATGATGGACGTGGTGACGCAACTCGATGCCGAGCCCGCGCAGCATCAGGAGCCACAACACGATCATGAGGGGAAGATAGAAACCGCTGAAGCTTGAGGCATACAGCAGCGGAAAAGCGAAATATAGCGTTCCTCCGGCGGCAAGCAGCCAGACTTCGTTTCCATCCCACACCGGCCCGATAGCGCCGAGAACGGTCCGGCGCTCTTCATCGTTGCGGGCAACGTAGAGATGAAGAATGCCCGCCCCCAGATCGAAGCCGTCGAGAATCGTGTACATTGCGAGCATGAATGCAACGGCACAGAACCAGATGATTTCCATTCTAACAACCTTTCAGTGAGTTTCACCGCAGAAGCGCGAAGAAGGCCGGGTAAAATCAGTGGCTGTGATTCTTCAACGCCGCGTCCGGACCCGCGTTTATTGTTTTCACGACAAGAAGAAGAAACAACATTCCGATAACGAAGTACATTCCGGCAAAGCCGAGTAGCGTGAACAATGTGTTGCCGGCGGAAACTGTCGTCGAAGTTCCATCGACTGTCCTCATCAAGCCGTACACGAGCCACGGTTGTCTGCCGAGTTCTGCTGTCCACCAACCCGCTGTGTTGGCAATGTAGGGAAACGGGAATGCGAGCATCAATACCCACAGAAGTGGCCGCGCGGAAAAGAGCCTCCCCCTGCGCATCAGATACACCGACGCAAGCATGATGGCAATGAACAGGGTGCCGAGCCCGACCATGACATGATAGCTGTAGTACAGGAGCGGAATATTCGTGGGCCACTCATCTTCGGGGAACGCATCGAGTCCTTTCACTTCCGCTCCCCAATGCAAGTACGTCAGGAAGCTGAGCATCTTCGGCACATGCAGCGGGTTGTCGAGTTTCCGTCTTTCCATATCAGGCTGGCCGATAAGAACAAGCGGCGCCCCCTCCTGCGTTTCGAACAACCCTTCCATTGCCGCAAATGTCACCGGCTGATGGTTCAGTACATTCTTTACCTGTCCGTCGCCAGTCGGAAATGCAACAAGAATTGTCGAGATGATGCCGGCAATCACGCCTGTGCGGACGAAGATCTTTCCATATTCCTCGTTGCGATGTGCAAGCAAATAGAATGCGCCAACGGCAGCAACCGCAAATGATGCTGTGACAACCGAGCCAATCATCGTATGAGTGTATTGCCAGAGAATCCACGGATTGAACAGCAAGCCCCAGAAGCTTGTAAGTGCAACGCTGCCGTCAGCAGCAATCTCGTACGCGACGGGATGCTGCATCCACGCGTTAGTTGCAATAATGAAATACCCGGAAAGCCATGAACCTGCAAATACCATGAATGCCGAAAGGAAATGAAGCCGCGGGCCGAGCTTCTTTTCCCCGAAAAGAAATAATCCAAGAAAACTGGACTCAAGAAAGAAGGCAAACACCCCTTCCATGGCGAGCGTTTGGCCGATGACGCCGCCGGCAAATGTTGAGAAACGTGCCCAGTTTGTCCCGAACTGGAATTCCATTGGAATGCCAGTAACAACGCCAATAGCGAAGTTAATGGCGAAAATCTTTGCCCAGAAGCGGGCGCTGTTGTTGTAGAATTCGCTTCCTGTCTTGAGGGCAATCCCCTTCATTATCACAATGAGGAGGCCAAGGCCCATCGTAAGCTGCGGAAAGAGGTAGTGGAATGTGATGGTAAAAGCGAATTGAAGTCGATGAAGAAGGAGAGCATCTTCCATTACTCTGTAAACCTTTCAACCTATAAAGAAGTTTGTGGCCTGCCGAGAAGAAAAACAAAAACCCTGCCGTTACGAGCAGGGTTGGATTGCGGAATGCGTGCGCGTAACGGCGTCATGCCGTCGGCATTAACTCTTTACTAACACAACAACAATGGCGCTGCTGCCGACGGTAGTCGAAAGCGTCAGCAGATTGCCGTTAATGGACCATGTGCCGCCAAGAAAGAGTGTCGGAGGATTTACCGGCGTGCCGTTTTCCGTCGTTGCCGTCATGGTGATATTGTTCCCGGAAACCGCGAGTGTGCCTCCCTGCGTGTACACCACGGTGCTCGCTGCGTCCAACTCTTCGTATGTATAGGTTCCGTTTGCCGTCATAGTCACGCGTGCGCTCGCCGTTGTCGGCTCCCACTGAAGAACTGTCGCAAGATCTGTCGGTGCGCCGTTCACCGTCGCCGACTGTGCCGTCCAAACACCGACAAGTTGGGACGGAACGCCTGCGCCTCCGGTATTTGCCGGCGCGCTGTCCTTTTTGCATCCGCCGATGACAAGCAAAATGACAACACTCAAAGCAAGAACGCTGATCTTGTGCATACGTCATTCCTCCATGTGGTCTTTTTGTGATTGGAAGAATATACGAAGTGGTGTTATGGAATGCAAAAAATCCGCTTGCAAAGAAAGAAACTGAAAACCCCGCCACTCAGGTGACGGGGTTTGTCCCACCAATCCACAATCCGTAATCCCTATTTGCTCTTATTCGGATAGGGGGGAGGAGGGGGCAGTTTCACGGGCTTCCTTTGCAACTCTTCCTTGATGAGTTCAATGGCTTTGTTGAGCTGATCATCAATGCCGGAAAACTCGCGGGCCGGGTCGTTATCCACAACGATGTCGGGCTCGACTCCGGTTCCCTCCATCACCCACTCTTTCCCGTCAACGTCGTAGCGCGAGAATTCCGGCCTGTTCAGGTATCCTCCGTCAAGCAGCGGAAGAGAACCGCGAATGCCGACAACCCCGCCCCACGAACGCTTGCCGACGATCTTGCCCAAGCCGTATTTCCTGAACCGGTAGCCGACGATATCGCCGTCGCTGGCCGAGAATTCGTCAATCATCAACACCTTCGGACCCAGAATGGTTGTGGCCGGGTCGGGTATCGGCACCGAATTGCGTGCGATGCTGATCAAGGCAAGCTCGCGCCGCAACCGCTCGATAATCATCGGCGACACGTTACCGCCACCGTTGCCCCGTACATCAACCACCATTGCATCCTTGCGGACTTGCGGGTAGAAATATTTGACAAACTCGTTGAGCCCGTCAACTCCCATGTTCGGGATGTGGACATACCCCGCCTTGCCGTCCGTTGCCTTCGCAACCTTCTCGATATTCCCCTCCACCCAATTCAGATAGTACAGCGGACGTTCATCGGCCGTCGGTATGACAACGGTTGTACGCGCGCCGGCCTCACGCGGAGCTGCATTGAGCGTGAGCGTCACTTGTTTTCCTGCCTTGCCGACAAGCGCTTCGTACATGTCCTTCATTCCGTTGGTCGGCTTACCGTCGATGGCAATGATGTAATCACCTTCTCTCGCATCGACACCGATGTCGGTGAGAGGCGAGCGAAGCGATTTGTCCCAGTTTTGTCCTTTCAGAATTTTTGCAATGCGATAGTGTTTGGATGCTGCATCCCTTTCAATCTTGGCGCCGAGCAATCCAAGCTCGATGCGTTGCGGCTTCGGGAAGTCGCCGCCGCCGACATACGCATGGCCGACATTCAACTCTCCGATCATTTCGCCGATGATATACGTGAGATCAGTGCGATGATTGACGTACGGGAGCAGTTGCTTGTACGTATCTCGCATCTTCCCCCAATTTACGCCGTGAAGATTGGGATCGAACACGAAGTCACGCATCTGCCGCCAGCTTTCGTTGAAGATCTGATTCCATTCGGCGCGGCGATCAAGATGCACCTTCATGTCGCTGAGATTGAGTTTCTCTTTTGCATCGATCTTGCTCGAGGGCAGATCAATGATCGAGTACGAACCGCCCCCTCCTACCAGCATCTTCTTACCGTCGGCGGAAATTTCAAATCCGTTGAACTCGCCAAGCTCGGTCTCCTTCTGCTTGTCGAGATCGTACATCACCAATGCCGCTTTGTCTTGCTTCGTGCTGTTGCGGATATAGTAGAGCTTGTCGCCAACCGACTGAAGATTGCGGTAGGCTCCTGCAGAAACAGGCAACGCAGCAATGCGTGATTGCATTCCGTCAAGATCAACTTTGACCGTTACTTTCGGCGCATCCTTCTTCTCGTCCTTTTTGGCGTCAGGTTTCGCGGCTGGGACTTCCTCCTTTATTTTCACCTCGTCGCTCTTCGGAGCAAACGGCGACTTCGTTTCCTTCGCAAGAGTCAGAAAGTAGATCGTTGCCATATCGTTGTAAACGTGGTTCCACTCCGTGTTGCCGTAGCGCGGGTTGAATGTTCTGTCCGACACGAAAAAGAGATACTTGCCGTCAGAACTGAAGGCAGGCTGATACGAATCAAACCAGCCGTCCGTTAGAGCGTGGCTCTTGCCGGTCTCGACGGAATAGAGATACACGGTCGTCATCTGTTTCTCTTCCGGCTGTGCATACGCAATCCACCTGCTGTCGGGTGACCAACTGTAATCCGAATACTCCCAGATTCTCGCTTGAGCAACCGTTGTGACATTCTTCGAGGCGATATCGACGTACTGCAGACGGAGTTTCTTGTCGGCCCATAAAAGCTTCTTGCTGTCGGGCGACCAGTAGATTTGGTACTTGTACGTGTCTGCATTTCTTGTGAGTTGAGTTGGCTGGGCGTTGCCATCCTGCGGGGCTATGTAGATTTCGTCTTCGCCCGATGCGTCGGAGGCGTAGGCAATCCATTTACCGTCCGGCGACCACTTGGAGTTTCTTTCATGTACTCCGGACGTGCCGCTGATATTGCGAGTATTGCCATTCTTTGCAGGCACCGTAAACACATCACCCCGCGCCCCAAACAATGCACGGCTGCCGTCGGGAGAGATTTCGTAATTCGTAATCTCCTTGCTCACATCACGCCATCCGCCGCGACCGATACTAAAATCCTCCTGAAGAGAAATAGACACTTTCTCCGCCCGATCAGTCGCCAAATCCATTTTGTAGATGTAGCCGCCGTTCTCAAATACGATTGCGTTGTTGCCTAACGATGGCCACTTCACATCAAACTCGGTGAAGTTTGTGAGCTTCTTCGTTTCCTTGGTATTAAGATCGTGCACAAACAGATTCATTCTGCTGTCGCGGTCGGAGATGAAGTAGATCTTGTTCCCGCTCCACATAGGAATAATATCCTGTGCAGGATTGTTCGTGATGTTCGTGATGCGTTTCGTGTCGAAGTCGTAAACCCAGATATCGTCCGCTTGCCCGCCGCGATAGCGTTTCCAGGTTCTGAACTCGCGAAACACTCGGTTGTACGCCATCTTCTTCTTGTCGGGTGAGAATGAACAGAAGCCACCGCGGGGAACCGGAAGTTGTTCGGGAATGCCGCCATCAACGGAAGCGTAAAACAACTGTCCGATGAAATCATTCCGCTCGATCCGGCGCGAACGGTAAACAATAGTCTTGTCATCTTTCCACGTCATGACAATATTGTTCGGCCCCATACGGTCGGAAACATCGTCGCGGCCGAGTGTTGCGGTGTACGTGAGCCGTTGTGGAATGCCGCCATCCGCCGGCATTGTATACACTTCGGTGTTGCCGTCATACTGTCCGGTGAACGCAAGCCATTTGCCGTCAGGCGAGAAACGGGCGAACATTTCATAGCCGACATCGTTCGTCAGTTTGCGTGCGACGCCCCCTGTTGCCGCAACCGTGTACAAATCTCCGGCATAGGTGAATACAATCTGATTTCCGTGAATAGCAGGAAACCGAAGAAGCCGGGTTTCCTGGGAAACTGCAAGACCGCACAACATCATCAACACAAGAAAAATGTGAATGAAGCGATACATGACATCCCTTTCTGATTGGTGCGTGATTGATGAAATAACTTACAGAGAAATGAGGAAAGTTCATAGACCGGGTTGTATCTACAACGCAATACCCGATAAAATGTTGCACAGACATTGAAAGTATTCCAATCGATTGGTAATTTGAAGACAACATTATTCGCCGGCATGCCATGAAACCCGTCATTCGACTCGCGGCTGTTTTGTCTATCGTTCTTGGCCCCTCCACACTCGGCATTGCAACAAGTCCGATTGTCCCGTGGCAACACTATGTTGTCCACGGCACTGTGCAACGCGCACCGGGGCTATCAAAAGAGAATTTCACTTGTACTCTTGCGGGCAAGCTCGGCACAGGAGCCTACCAGCGTTTGCGCGGCGGAATACGCCCGGTGTCGATACCGGTAGCCATCACGGATTCGAGCGGAAGATTCTCCATCAGTGTTTCGGACGGAACGAAATATGATTCACTCGTTGTAATGGTCGTCCTGCCTGACCGCGACCCTGAATTCGGTGAGCCATTCTCCGTTGCGACGGCATCGGTGATACCGCAGTACATCGCAACTGACTACACCGACCCCTCCGGCTGCTCAGCGTGCAGAGCAACAGGCAAGACGACAGTGATTGATGGATACGTGTACAACCTTCCGGAGCAGACCGTCGTTCTGCCTTTTTAGTTCGTCTTTTTCCGTCTATTCACGTCGCTTGTATGTTTCAGAGCGGATAGGTATGTTAGGTCGGCAAAGGAATGCTCCAACAATCAGTTCCAGAAGATGAACTTCCCGCCCGAGTATCTCACGCATTTTGAGCACAGCAACTTCCTCGAATCGCCCGGCTACGATGATACGATGAAGTATTTTTCCCGGTTCGAACACACCGGGAAGGCGGAAGTATTTACGTTCGGCATGTCACCTCAGGGACGTGAACTGAAGTTCATTGTTATCGGAAAGGATGGAGACTTCACTCCACATGCGGCGCGGGCAAACGGCAAAGCCGTTGTGATGATTCAAAACGGCATTCACGCCGGAGAAATCGAAGGGAAGGACGCCTGCATGTTGATGATGCGCGAGATGCTGATCACCGGAGAACTCGCGCAACTGCTCGACCATCTCGTTCTCGTCATCATTCCCATTTTGAATGTTGACGGGCACGAGCGGACGAGTCAATTCAACCGCCCGAATCAAAACGGCCCGTCAACGATGGGATGGAGGACCACGAGTTGGAACCTGAATCTGAACCGCGACTACATGAAAGCCGATGCGCCGGAGATGAGAGCGTTGCTTCGCCTGTACCAGGACTGGCAACCGGATTTCACCATTGACAACCACACAACGGACGGCGCTGACTTCCAATACCACATCATGTTCGGGATGGAGAAGCACAAGAACGTTGATGCGGGACTTGCAGCGTGGGGACAAGAGCACCTGATGCCTTTCGTCACGGAACAAACGGAAGCGGCGGGCTTCCTCACCGGACCCTATTTTGAATTGCAGGGAGATGACATTCGCGAAGGTTTCAACGATTGGCCTGCGTTGCCGCGGTATTCGACGGGCTACGCAGCGGTGCACAACAGACTCTGCCTGCTTGTCGAAACCCATTCTCTCAAACCATTCAAGAATAGAGTTTACTCAACCAAGGCAATGAACGTTGCCACGCTTGAATTCATTCACACACACTACAACGTACTGCGTGACCTCAACTACTTTGCCGACTCTCACACAGTCCACGAGTTCCGACACGACCGGAAGCCTTTTCCGCTCGTCATCGAGGGATCTGACGAGTTTGAGATGTTCAGACTGAAGGGCTTTGAAACGACGGATGATGAAAGTGAGATTACCGGCTCTGCCGTCCCGCGATATAGCGCCGTCCCGACAGAATTCGACATTCCTTTCTACAACAAGTGCGAAGTGAAGGTGGAGGTGGATGTTCCCTTCGCGTATGCGATTCCGCGGGAGTTTTCTCATCTTGCAGATATTCTCCGGCTTCATGGCGTTGAAGTCCATGCAATGCGCGATGGAGAGACGCTGGAAGTCGAGCTGTACAAATTCATTGAGGTGGAATTCGCATCAAAGCCATACGAGGGAAGACAGCGGGTTGAATGCGGCGTTGACACATTCATTGAAACCGTGTTCCTCCCTCCCGGCACCTTCATCGTGTACACGCAACAGCGGACGCTTCGCTTGATCATGCATTTGCTCGAACCGCAAGGCCCCGATTCGTTTGTGAGCTGGGGATTCTTCAATGCTTTCTTCGAGCGGAAGGAATATGCTGAACCCTACATCATGGAGCCGATTGCGAAGAAGATGCTTGATGGAGACCCCGAATTGCGGAGAGAGTTTGAGGAGAAATTGGAGAAAGATGCAGAATTTGCCGCGGACCCCGCTGCACGACTGAATTTCTTCTATGAACGGTCGCCGTATTTTGACACATGCGAAAGAGTGTATCCCTTCATGCGAATTCCACACAAATCATAAACAACACGGAAACCGGTCATGCTCACACTCCTTTGCATCACCAGCTTTCATAAAGGCTTCGACTTCCTGCGCGAAGCAAAACGGCAGGGCGCCCGCATTATTCTCCTGACATCAAAAAGTCTGGAGCATGCCGAGTGGCCGAGGGAGAGTATCGACGACATCTATTATATCCCCGATGTCGACAAAGAATGGAACATGAACGACGTCATCAACGGCGTCAGCTTCATGGCCCGGACAGTGCATTTCGACAAAATCGTTGCGCTGGATGATTTTGACGTGGAGAAGGCGGCGGCATTGCGCGAACATCTCCGCATTCCCGGCATGGGGGATACGACTGCCCGGCACTTCCGCGACAAGCTGGCAATGCGGACAAAGGCTTCCCATGCCGGCATCCCTGTTCCGCCATTCGCTCACATGCTCAATTACGAGAGGATCCGGGCGTTTCTTGCAAGCGTTCAGCCCCCTTACGTTCTGAAACCGCGTTTGCAGGCCGGCGCGATCGGCATCAAGAAAATCCATCACGAACAGGAATTGTGGGATGCCCTGAACGCACTGGGCGACAAGCAATCTCTTTATCTGCTGGAGAAGTTCGTTCCGGGCGACATCTACCATGTTGATTCCATTATCTACAAGAAAAACATCCTCTTCTCCACCGTATGCAAATATGGCCGGCCCCCGATGGAAGTGGCACACGAAGGCCGCGTGTTCAGCACCCGGACGGTGTTACGCGAATCGCCCGACGATGAAACATTGAAGGCGCTTAACAAACTGACTCTGCAAAAATTCGGATTGGTGGAAGGTGTGTCCCACACGGAGTTTATCAAGAGTGATTCCGAAGGAAAATTCTATTTCCTGGAAACCTCCGCCCGGGTCGGTGGCGCGCATATCGCCGATTTGATAGAGGCGGCAACCGGCCTGAACCTGTGGGCGGAGTGGGCAAAGATCGAGTGCTCAACAGAGAAGGACTATGCCGTGCATCGGCAGAGACTTGACTATGCCGGATTGATTATTTCCCTTGCAAAACAGGAATGGCCCGATCTTTCGGCCTACAACGATCAGGAAGTTGTTTGGCGGTTGAATAAGAAGAACCACGCCGGAGTGATCGTCCGCTCACCCGACCCCCAACGCATTGAAGAACTGCTGGGCGTTTACACGCAGCGCTTCTACTTGGATTTCTTTGCCAGCGCGCCCGTGCGGGAAAAGGCAACAGAGTAACGGATGCCGGCCGGCATGGCACAACACCCGGTTAGACGCGGATGGATGCTAACACAATTTTGTCCGGCAAGGAACTCAGGGGAAAACCAAGGTGGATTACACTCTCAATCAACACGATCTTTCCTTCATCGGAAGGGAGAACAAGCGGATCGTCGAGCCGGGGGTTGTTCAAGGTTATGATTGACAAGAAATCGGCGGAGTTTCTGCTGGTTGACGGCGGTTTGCTCGGCACACAATAACCAACACTATTCTTTCATCGAACAGGAGTGTTCATGGCAACAAGTCCGGCGGCACCATTCGAAGCCAACAACGTATCGGGGCGGGATACGAATTATACGTTTGCGCTTTCCGTCCTTACCTCCCTCTTCTTTATGTGGGGATTCATCACCTGCCTCAATGATATTCTGATTCCCCACCTGAAGGCGGCATTCGGGTTGAACTACGTGCAAACGATGCTGATTCAGTTCACGTTCTTCACTGCGTACTTCATCGTATCGATTCCGTCGGGAGCTATTGTGGAGAAGGTCGGCTACAAACGCGGTATCGTGATCGGTTTAATGGTTGCGGGGATCGGATGCCTGTTGTTTTATCCCGCAGCGGCAACACGGGTGTACGGACTCTTCCTCGGCGCGCTCTTCGTCCTTGCCTCAGGCATTACGCTGTTGCAGGTAGCCGCGAATCCGTACGTCGCAATTCTCGGCTCACCGAAAACCGCTTCGGCACGGCTGAACATGACGCAGGCATTCAACTCGCTCGGCACAACGATCGCTCCCATTATCGGGTCGGCGCTGATTCTCTCCACCGCCGCGAAGAGTGCCGACCAAATCGCGCAGCTCACGCAGGATGAACAGATTGCCTACATGGCCGCCGAGGCATCGTCGGTGCAGGTTCCCTACATCGGACTCGCGGCGATTCTCTTCATCATCGCCGCCGTCTTTGCCATCATCAAGCTTCCTGAAATCGAAGCGTCCAACGCCGAAAGCTCGTCCGGCGGAACACATGACGGGTTGCATCACAGCGCGTGGGGCTACAGGCATCTCGTGCTCGGCGCCATCGGCATTTTCGTGTACGTCGGCGGCGAAGTCTCCATCGGCAGTTTTCTGGTCAACTATTTGAGTCAGGATTTCATCGCGGGCTTGCAGGAAGCGGAAGCGGGAAAGTACGTCTCGCTTTACTGGGGCGGCGCGATGATCGGGCGTTTCTTCGGGGCGATTACCCTTTCAGGTAAGATGACAACGCGTTCGTACATCTTGCTTGCGCTGATTCTCCCTCTCGCGCTTGTGCTGGGATACTACAATACAGAAAGTGTGAGTGATTCGTTGATCTACGTTGCATTCGCCGTTGTGAACCTCGCCGTCTTCCTCACAACGAAAGGAAATCCCGGCAGAACGCTGGCGATGCTCGCCTTCGGCGCGGCGGGTCTCGTCGTTGCCACCATGCTGTTGACCGGCGCGCCTGCAATGTGGACCGTGCTTGCCGTCGGCATGTTCAACTCCATCATGTTCCCGACAATCTTCACGCTCGCCATTGACGGATTAGGCAAGCATACGGGACAAGGTTCAGGCATTCTCTGCGCGGCAATTGTCGGCGGCGCGCTTGTGCCTCTCACGCAAGGCTTTTTTGCCGATCGCATTGGCATTCATCATGCATTCTTCCTCCCCGTTCTCTGCTATCTTTACATCGCATATTACGGGTTGAAGGGACACATACCAGCGTTCAGAAAGGCCCAAGATTAGCGAGTTGATGGGAACGGCAGGGAAAGATTGGCGACGATGTTGTCTGGTGGACGGCTTCAATTAGTTTTGAATGTGCCCCCAACCGGATTCGAACCGGTGTTACAGGCTTGAAAAGCCCGTGTCCTAGGCCTCTAGACGATGGGGGCGAAGCTCTTGTGTGACCCCGCCGCGACTCGAACGCGGAACCTACAGCTTAGAAGGCTGTTGCTCTATCCAATTGAGCTACGGGGCCGGTTTCAGAACACAACGACGGTCAAATTGCCACACAATATAAGTCTTTTGTGATATTCATGCAATGTGCAGAAGAAGCAAGAAATCCATGCCTCCGGGAAATCCGCCAGACAAGTTCCCGAAACCTACTCGTCAACAAGAATGCCACGAGATTCAAGTTCCTTCCGCAGCAAACCCACAATTCTCGCTGTCAGTTCCGGGTTGCGAGGGTGGACATGCCTCGATTCTATCCAGATGATGTTCTTTGGTTCGTATGCGGCTGCGTACAATAGCTCGACATTCTCCCTCGGTATCTGTTCGTCATCCGTTCCGTTGATCATGAGAAGAGTAACGGGAGAGATCCGTTCAACGTACCGCATCGGTTCAATTGGACGCAACAGCAAACCTCCGAGCGACCCGACGAACTCACTCATCAATGCCCCTTCGTAACGCCTCACGTTGTGCCTGATAAGCGTGCGCAAATCTCCGCCACCGTACACCATTGCCACAGCTGCGGCACGTCTGTCATGGGCGAGAATGCAAGGCACAAACGGCGCACCGAAGCTGTACCCGACAATCACAAGCTTCGACGTATCAACATCACTTCGCGTGAAGAGATAGTCCGTTAGAAGCATCACCGAAGGAATCATATCGAGTAACGCCCTGCGAATCGCCGGGACGTCGGTAACGAACTCGGTTACGGTGTATTTCTCCCGCGGCTCATAACGGTAGTCCGGTGCAGCAATGATTACGTCGTTAATATCAAGGGCGTAATCTACAGCGTGTTTTCCGGTGGCTTTTCCTCCCAGCAGGATGATGGCCGGATATCGCTTCCCCTTTTCGCGCGGGACCAACAATCCGCATTCCACGATGAGGCCGTCAGCATTCGCTATCTTCAGCCAAGATTTGTCGGAAACAGAATCCCCTTCTGCGGGAATACTTGTGGCATGAGCAAATGTTCCCCGCTGCTCGACGAAGTAGTCCGCATAATCTTTCAGATACAAATATGCAATCCCCGACGACAGTACGAGGATTCCAACCACCAGAAGCTTGAGAACCTTCTTCACGATAGATTCGCCTCACCGATGATTTGTGTCAACCTGCTGCGATGGGTGATCCTCCAGCTAATTCAATCACACTTCCAGTCACAAATCGTGCTCCCTCGGAACAAAGATAGTGTACCGCTTCGGCAACATCTTGCGGTTGAGCATGCACACGTCGCTTCCATGCCGCTGCCTGTTTTGTCGAATCGACTGCTTGCCGCAGTGTCGCGTGGGGAATATGTCCCGGCGCAATGATGTTGCAGGTAATGCCGTTTTCGATTTCCGACTTTGCAAGTGATTTGATGAGAGCATTGCGGGCGGATTTGCCAAGATTGTAGTCATAGGGTGGCCTTTCCGTATGATCGACTCCTGCAAGTGTAACGGCCACAATACGTCCGGAGTGTTCACGCCGCATGTGCGGGAGTGTGTGTTTAATACAGTAGAACAGCCCGTCTATTTCAGCTTTGACGACAGACCTCCAATGGTCACGCTCGATATCGGTGATATCCGTGGGGACGTAATCGCCACCGTGGTTGCAGACAAGAAAATCAATCTTGCCATACAGCGTAATGATTCCTTCAATCATTGCCTGCACCTCATCCTCTTCACGCATATCCGCCTTGAAGGCATAGCCCTTTCCGCCGAGCGCCCGCAGCTCCTGCAACACTTTCTCCGCGGCATGGGCGTTGTTGGGATGTCCGGTTCCGTAATTGAGAACAACTTTGGCACCTTCGCGCGCAAACGTGAACGCTATGCTGCGTCCCATACCTTCACCCGTACTGCCTGTCACCAAAGCGACTTTGTCTTTGAAAATCTGCATTGAGGTTCCTTGTTAGTGTTCATTCCTGGAGAAGATCGGATGGTTCAATATGGATCAGCGCCTCGGCGACGTTCGGGTTTGCGGCTTGAATTGCCTGCTTGACGCTTCGCGCAATGTCGTGCCCGTGGCGGACTGAGAGATCGCCGTCGACCGTTACATGAAGATCGACATAGTACGAGAATCCCATTTTGCGCACAAAGCACTTCTCAAGTGAAAAGACTCCTTCAACGTGTCGTGCAGCATCCCGGACACGAAGTTCGATATCGGCGGGTGGCGCCGCATCCATTACTTCATTAAGGGCGGGACGGAGAATCCGGTATGCATTCACGAAAATGATGGATGACGCAAACAACGCAGCCCAGTCGTCTGCGCTTTCATATCCCTCTCCCCCTATCAAGGCAACGGATATTCCGATGAAAGCCGCGGCCGAAGTAATTGCATCACTGCGATGATGCCACGCGTCGCTTTTCACTGCCGTACTATTGACGCTTTTTCCGACAGTTAAAACGAACCGAAACAGAATCTCCTTCGTGATCACAACGAGCACAAGAACGGCAAGCGTGAACGAAGCGGGTGCGTGATGCGGAGTAAGAATCTCCCGTATGCTCTGGATGACAATGCCGACAGCAGCGGCAATGAGCGTCAATGAAACAACAACTGCAGCAAGCGGTTCTGCCTTGCCGTGGCCGTACGGATGATCGGCATCGGGCGGAAGGGCGGAGATTTTCAATCCACCCCATACAATCAATGAACTTGCAATGTCGGTAGCCGACTCGATCGCATCCGCGACAAGAGCGTAAGAGTTGCCGGCAATTCCCGCAATCCCCTTTACGGCCGCAAGGATTGTGTTGGTGATAATGCCGACGAAAGTTGTCCGGAGTCCCCTGTAAGCAGGATGGGCGGCCGTATTCTCAAGGGAGTAATTCATCACGGTGTGTCACCTGATAACCGCATGTTGAAGAGTTCTGACAGCAAACCAGAATGAAACCAGAAGAAACACACCGAACGCGACAGCTTCAAGAAGAATGGTTTCAATATTTCCGATGCCGATAGTTGCAAACCGCAAAACATCGGTATGCCACGTCAACGGATTCATCAGGGAAATTGTCCGGAGCCACGCGGGCATCGAATCAACAGGATAGAACATGCTGCTGGCAAACATCAGTACGAAGTACGCGACATTCAACACGGTGTTGAAGATATCATTCCGGTGGATGCGCAACGCGAGAATCGTGAGAAAGAAGAACCATCCCGCCGTCCCGACAACAATTCCTGCAACAGTAAAGCCGGCATACCGCCATTGAATATCGATATCCAGCAACAGCGTTCCGACGCTGAGTGTGAGAGCCGACTGCACAACGGCAAGCAGACAGTTGAAGACGATCTTTCCGACGAGGAACTCGCCACGCGTCATGGGATAGGTAAGGAACTCATAAAAAATGCCGTTCTCGCGGTCAACAAAGAACCCGTACGATGTATTGATGGCGATGCCAAAACACGCCATAGAGAGAACGCCCGCGAGAAAGAAGCTCTGATAACTCATCTCACGTCCGAACAGGGCAACTCCTCCGCTCATCGCCCGGTCCAATCCGACGCCGAACATCAGCAAATAAATGAGGGGCATGAAAAGATCGAAGAACATCCACACCGGACTCGTTGTCCGGATGCGAAACTCACGGTACAGCACGGCGAGGATCATTTCCATGATGTATCCTCCCGCGAAACGCCAAGCAGCTCGACGAATGCATCTTCCAGCGTTCCACCGTTAATCTCAAGATGCGTGATGGGCGAGATCCGTGAAAGCTGCGCAATCGTGTCAAGCACGGTTCCATCAACGCGGTTGATGCATAACTCGACGAGATTTCCCGTCTGCTCGAACCGGACAGGCGAAAGCGATTTGAGTTGAGCGAGCAGCTCATCGTTCATTGATTCGAACGTAATACTTAATTCAAACACGCTTGTCGCAAGCGCTTTGATGGTTGCGACGCTGCCGCTGGCAATGATTCTTCCTTCATGAATAAGGGCGATAGTGTTGCACAGTTCTTCGGCCTCCTGAAGGATGTGTGTTGTCAACACAATCGTTCGTCCTTCATCCGCTTGCTTGCGTATGGATTCCAGTACCGCCCGTTTGTTGATGGGGTCCATTCCGGTTGTCGCCTCGTCAAGAAACACGATCGGCTTGTCCACCATAAACACTTTTGCAACCTGCAAGCGACGCTTCAATCCACCGCTGAGGTCCATTGCCTTCTTGTTCCTGTGTTCCGTCAGCCCGAATTGGTCGAGCACGCGTTGCGCCCGCGCTTCACGTTCATGCGCGGGTACGGAATGAAACCGCGCATAGGTTGTCAGATTATCTCTCACGGAAAGAAATTGTTCAAGCGCGTTTTCTTGCAACACGGCACAGATACGATTCCTGACCTCAGCTCCGTGTGACCGCACATCGAATCCCATGACACTTGCTGAGCCGCCAGTCGGTTCGATCAGCGTGGTAAGAACTCGGAGCAGGGTTGTTTTTCCGGCTCCGTTTCTCCCAAGTAAACCGAATATCTCGCCTCGTTGCACGGAGAGGTTCAATCCGTTCAGAGCATTGACTGGTTGTTTCGACTTTTCTTTGTAGATTTTGGAGAGTTCGGTTGTACGGATTGTTTCGTCTGCCATTCTTTCTGTCAATGAGTTACGGGGGATCCTCAACGCTATGGTTTAACAATAAATGAAAATAGCCTCAAAAATCCCACATTCCGCAACAAGTAAGACGATTTGGCGTATCATCAACGAGAAAACAACTATCCCAATGGACATCAGGGGCGCCAGGCAATGATCAGGTCATCCTATATCGGAATCATACTCATAGCGGCGACAGCGTTAGCGGGTGAGCAGACGGTCGTTTCGTTGCGCGACATGAGTACGTCGGAGTTGAAATCGGCGGGCATAATTGTTCCGCAGACGATGACCTTTCGCATCAGCGCGCGAGGCGCAGGCGGCAGCCAGTGCGATAACGTCGGCTCAAGCAAGGATACACGGCACGACATGTTTGCGTACGGCTGGATTATCGACGCCGATACGCGCAAAGTTGTATGGGAGATGACGAACGACAATACGTCACGTTCACGCGACGACAGGACATTCGACGGTGACGTAACGCTGCAACGCGGAAGCTATGAGGTTTACTTCTCGGCTGCCACGTTCACGTATATTTCCACCTTTAAAAATATTTCCATCAACGTCGACCACAGAGAGCCCGGGCTGTTCAACATGGGAGAACGGCAATCCGCCAATAAGCTGAAAGGCTGGTTTCAGGATTGGTTTGACGGATGGTTCGGTGATGATATCCGTGTGGATTGGAACAAGCGGTCGGCTAACTGGGGGATGGAGATGTTCGCCGATGAATCGAAAGCGTCTTCCGTGAAGCAATTCTCTCCACCGAAGGGGTTCCCCAACATCCTTCTCAAGGAAACGGGATTAGGCGAAGGCGACTTCATCAAACAGAGTTTCTCCATTGTTGAGCCGATGAGGATGCGTATTTATGCCTTAGGAGAAGGATACCGGAACTCGGCCGATCTTGTGGATTATGGCTGGATTGTGAACCAGAATACCCGGAGCCGCGTATGGGAAATGAAATGGCGCAACTCCACCTCCGCCGGTGGCGCCTCAAAGAATGCGTTGTTCGACGGTGAAGTGTCATTGCCCAAGGGCGAGTACACACTCTACTACGTAACGGATAACAGCCACTCGGCATTGGACTGGAACTGTGCCCCGCCTCTCGATCCGCTCAACTACGGCATTACAGTAGCCGCCTACGACGAGAAGGACAAGGCGAACTTCAAAACGACTTCCTCGAAGGAAGAACGCCACGTCATTCTCAGCCTTATAAAAGTACGGGATAACGAGAGCCGTAGCGAAGGATTTGTGTTGAAGGACGATGCACAGGTTCGCGTGTATGCGATTGGCGAGCAAAGCAACTCGCGCAGAGTTATGGCTGACTACGCCGTTATTCTCGATGCGCGAAATCGCTCACGCGTCTGGACGATGAGCTCGGAGAACACGCATCATGCAGGCGGCGCCTCAAAGAATCGCTTCGTGGATGAAATCATCACTCTTCCCAAAGGCAGCTACATCGTCCAGTATATCACCGACGACTCGCATGCCTATAACGAATGGAACGCCGACCCCCCGTTCGACAAGGAACGCTACGGTGTTACACTCTATGGTGCAGGAGAGAAATTCGATCCGGCGATTGTCGGAAAATACGTTGATCAACGGGACAAGAATGTGATTGCGCAGATTATCCGCGCAGGCAACAGTGTCGGGAAGAAAGAGAAATTCAAGCTCGACAAAACGACGCGGGTTCGCGTATATGCCATCGGCGAGGGAGTGAACCGCGGCATGGCCGACTATGGATGGATTACCGACAACAGAACAGGCTCGGTTGTCTGGGAAATGACCTACTCCATGACATTTCATGCGGGCGGTGCACGCAAGAACCGGATGGTGAACACCACTATTATGCTCGACAAGGGAGAATACACACTGCATTACATGACGGACGATTCCCACGCCTATCAAAGTTGGAATCAGGACCCGCCGGAAGATCCCGAGTATTGGGGAATCACGTTGTATCCGGATGACGGCACGAGCCCACCTCCGCCGATTCCGCCCGTCCCGCCTAAGACACCTGGCTCGACCGGACTTTTCGATTGATTATCATTTGGCTAATCTCTAACTTTCTCACATCATCCACCGTGAGGAAGCAATGTCCACAACACGACGAGAATTTCTCAAACGCGCTTCGGCAGCAGGTGTCGGGGCGCTTGCTGTTTCCGCCATTCCCGAATCCATCATTTCTCAAACACAGTCTGCTGTAAAACCGGTTGCCATTTCCAGCGGCAACGGAATCCCC
The DNA here is from genome assembly GCA_019637975.1 of Bacteroidota bacterium. NCBI lineage: Bacteria > Pseudomonadati > Bacteroidota > Bacteroidota bacterium. The sequence continues at coordinate 58,492 of JAHBUR010000011.1, forward strand.
GCTGTTACAAAGGCGATAGAGATGATTCGTTCCGGCTCCGACGCGCTGGACGCAGTGATCGCGGGCGTCAACATCGTGGAAAACGATCCGAACGACACCAGCGTCGGGTACGGAGGCTTGCCGAACGAAGAAGGCGTTGTCGAGCTCGATGCCGCCGTGATGCACGGCCCGACGCATCGCGCCGGTGCGGTTGCCTCCATCCGCAACATCAAGAATCCATCGAAAGTCGCAAGGCTTGTCATGGAGCGGACTGATCATGTGCTGATCGTGGGCGAGGGCGCGCTCCGCTTTGCACGGGCACATGGATTTGTCGAGGAGAATTTATTGACCGACCGGGCGCGTCAGGAGTGGCTGAAATGGAAAGAAAATCTCTCAACAAAAGATGACTGGCTTCCGCCACATACTCCCGATGATAAGGATATCGGTTCGTTGTTCGAGCCGTTCTTCCGCAATACCGGTACGATTCATTGCGGCGCCATCGACCTCAAGGGCAACATTTCCTGCGTTACGACAACAAGCGGACTCGCGTACAAGATTCCCGGCCGCGTCGGCGATTCGCCGATTATCGGAGCGGGATTGTATTGTGACAACGACGTCGGATCGGCGGGCTCAACGGGGCGAGGAGAAGCGAATCTGATTAATTGCAGCAGTGTGATGGTTGTCGAGTTCATGCGGCAGGGCAAGTCACCCGAGCAGGCGTGCCTTGATGTATGCAAACGTATCACTGAACATAACAAGATGCGCCGCCTGAAGCGCGACGACGGCAAACCGGATTTCAATGTCAACTTCTATGCGATCAACAAAAAGGGAGAGTTCGGAGGAGCCGCAATTTGGCAGGGGCCGGAGTTCGCCTTCCACGACGGAACTTCAGCCAAGTTGCTCGATTGCGCGTATTTGTACAAGAAGTGAGGGCGCTCTCCTCTAAGCATCTGTCGGAGAATGGGTTACGGGCAAGAGAAGCGGTGGAGCGTGAAGGAAGCCGGTTCCCGATTAGCAGGAATTCTGTGATGTACCCTATTGACTTTGCGAGTGCCCGTTTGTATCGTGAATCGTGGAGGATGTACTGTGGTGGAGATTTCGAGTTCCGGCATGGTTGATTCAATGCGCGGAATATTCTGTACGTAAGACAATCGGAGGTTTCAAGAGTATCGAATAATTGCTAACACCTACAGGATGACTATGAAGAAGTTGGTATGCTCCATTCTGGGCGGCATCCTTGTACCTCTTCACATATCTTTTGCTCAAGAATTCGCGCTGGATACACTCTCGCAGAGTCCGGCTATTGCTGCTCCCGTCAGCATGGCGTTTGCGCCGGGCGAATCCGTACGCTTTTTCTTCACCGAAAAGAATTCCGGAAGAATCAGGGTTTTCGAAAACGGCGTTGTGCGCCCCGCTCCGTTCGCAAAGCTCGCTGTGACCAATGTTGGCGAGCAGGGCATGTTCGGTATTGCAATTCATCCCCGGTATCCCGATTCACCGTTTGTGTATGTTCAATACACGCGGGAGGGCGACAGGGCGAATGTGGTCGTGCGTCTCCGAGATTCCAGCGGCTACGGTCTAGATCCACGACTGATTGTGCTTGCACAGCGCGTGAAGATTGCGACGGACAACAATGGCGGCAGTCTGCATTTCGGCCCCGACGGAAAACTCTACTGCTCGTTCGGCGACTTCGGTACAATTTTGAACGCGCAGGACACAAGCACGGTCAATATTCTCGGAAAAATTCTACGCCTCAATCCGGACGGAACTCTCCCCGCGGACAATCCTTTCGGGAAGAGACCGTTCTGGTCACTGGGTCATCGCAACACCGTTGACTTTACATTCGATCCGCTCACAGGGAAAATGTACGGTACGGATGCGGGGCCGACCTGCAACAATGAAGTGAACTACATACCTGCTGGTGCGAATCTTGGCTGGCCAAAAGAAGGGAATTGCATGTACTCGGACAATTCCAACTATCTCCGCCCTCTGCATTATGTTTCTGACAATCCGGCCTTCACGGGCATTGCCGTGTATCGGGCGACGGCGTTCCCAAGATTAGACGGTCATCTCCTGTTCGCAGGAAATAATCCGGGTACAATCTGGTCTGCACAACTTGCCACGTCGGGTGACTCACTCATTTCCAGTTCGATTGCAGAGTTCTTTTCAAGCAGTTCGGGGTTCAGAGATATTGAGATTGGAACGGACGGGAACATCTACGCAACAAGCGGGCCCGCATCACCGGGACTTTTGTTGCGCCTACGTCCCGCTCCTCCCTCTTTCATAAGTTCTCCCGTGGTCGAGGCGGTGCAGGATGTTCCGTACACGTACGCGCCGCAATTCGGCGGAACGCCACCCCGGCTCTCAATCGTCACCGGACCTGACGGGATGATTGTTGATTCCACACAGTGGATTGTTCATTGGAATCCCACCAATCAACAGGCGTTGCAGCAAACACACACCGTTGTTCTGCGGGCTGAAAACGGAGCGGGTAGTATCGAACAGCATTTCAAGATTAGCGTCGAAAACGTGAATGATCCGCCGTCAAGTTTCGGACTGGGATCGCCATCAGCCGACACAACGTTTGTTTATGGCGTAGGGGAAAATTCCACCGCGTTGTTCTCGTGGTTGCCTTCTTTGGATCCCGACCTTGATACGATTCACTATACCGTACAGTTGGATACCGTCGCGACGTTCGACAGTCCCGCATTGCGCAATGTCGTTGCAGGCACGGACGTTTCGCTGGGTTTCCAGCTTCCGCGTGTGTCGAGAAGCTACTACTGGCGAGTTCGGGCAACAGACGGTAAGGAGGCGGTGTTCAGCAACGATGTGCGACGATTCACCGTATCGATCCCCGTTGTACTTCAGGAACCCGGTAAGTCGGAAGATGAGCAAGTTGAAGCGGCGGTTCTTGAACAGAACTTCCCTAATCCGTTCAATCCCACAACCAATATCGTGTACACGATCCCGAAAGGCGGGTATGTTCGTCTTGCCGTGTTCAATCTGCTCGGACAGGAAGTAGCGCGCCTTTTTGAGGGCGTGCAAAGCGCCGGAACATATGAGGTGACGTTCAACAAGGAAGAACTTCCTACGGGCATCTACTTCTATCGCATTCAGGCGCCGGGGTTCGCGGAAACGCGCAAGATGATCATTGCGAAATAACCTGACCGTAGAGGATCGTGAAGAGCCGCGTGGATGTTCACGCGGCTTTTTTTTGCCCCTACTTGACACGCTTCACAACAACCACAGTCTTGTCGTCTGAATATTCCACCAGCTTGTTATGAAGCTGGACGTCTTCTAAAATCAACTGGCAGATTTCCTTCGGCGATCTGAACCGGTTCTCCTTGAGAACATGAATCAGCCGTTGCTCTCCGTACATTTCACTCTTCTCATTCGCTGCGTCCGTGATGCCGTCTGTGTAGAGAAGAATAATGTCGCCCTTCTTCATGAACGTGAAATCCGTCTTATACTTCTCGTTCGGGAACGGACCTAAAATCTGACCCGTTGCCGGCAGAAGTTCAATTTCGTCGGTCTTGTCGCGCAGAAGGATAGGATTGCTGTGGCCTGCATTGACGTAGAAGATGAGCCCCTTGTCATTTGCCATCAATTCAAGATAGACCATAGACAGAAAATGCTCGGTCGTAAACGTTCTGTTGACAAGCTGGTTAATTCTGCTGATGAACGTGTCCATCTTGGTTTGATATTCAACCGCCATGCGGAGCGCGCCTGAGACGTACAGTGCCTGGGCCGCAGCCGAAAGTCCCTTGCTTGCCGCATCGCCTATAACAACTCCGATTCTGTCTTTATCACCGGATGCCTGCAGGTAATCAAAAAAATCTCCTCCGACAATCCGTTCGGGAAGCGAAACGCCGTACATTTCATAACTGTGAAAGCGCATTTCATGTCCGGGCAGGATGCTGCGCTGGATCTCCCTCGCCTTGTCCAGGTCTTTTTCGAGTGCGGCGGCTTTGACTTCAATCCTCTTGTTCTTGAGTGCGGCGGTGAGAACCTTGCCGATAATGTTCAGCGCGTACGCCTCGTCCTGTTTCATGTACTCGGCATTGAAACCGATGACATACGGGTAGAGGCTGTGTCCCTTCCACGGAACTTTTTCACCGATACCCGTCGCGGAATACAGCTTGATGCCCCTCTGGCGAAGATACTTGTCCGTTTCGTTCGCAACGACTGTTTGCTTGCGCGCCAACTGAAGAAACATGGGGTAGTTGGCAATGCGAAGCCCGAAATTCTTCTTAATAGGCTCCACATCGCCGTACTGATGGATCAGGCGGTAGGTTCCGGCTGACGCGTCAAGTTTCCAGATTCGTCCGCCGCGGATCGGGATTTCATCATTCTGGATGATGCTTGCAAGAACATGATTCAGCAGTTGATCATCCGTTCTGAATTTCTTTTCTGTAAGACTTTCTATTGTTCGATGGAGTCTGTGTTGGTTCATTGTTGTATTGGAGTGATCAGATAACGGCCGGGAATCTGAGCCGGTCAGTGGTGGTAGTTCACTTCGCCGACACGCAGCGCGATGTTAATCCGGTCTTCCTTTCTTGGTATTGCACAGGAAAACATGTCGCTGTAGGCGCAGTACGGATTGTAGGCCTTGTTCAAATCGATTGAGTACACAAAATCCGGGTCGGGGTGTTCCTCTCCCACTTCCACATATCTTCCGACACCGTAGGTTTCTTTTCCTGTTGTGTTGTCCGTAAACCAGACACTCAGGTTGTTTCTGAACAATTCGTAGCGCCTTTTGTCATACGGCGTGAATTTATACGCATTGATGCGAATCGTGGTTGCACTACCTGTTTCATCAGGGACATCAAACTCGAAATATCCGTAGCGGAGATTTTTCCTCTCTTCCCCTTTCGTGCCCATCACGACAACAGTTTCGGGATTCTCGTACCTGTGCAATACGGACCGGCCTCTGAAACGGGGGTTAATTGGGAACCATTGTATCCCTGTATACTCGATGGTTGTATCTCTTTGAAACGGCGAGTCGGGGCTATCGCGGAAGAAGCCGTCAACTTCCCGCCGGTGATTCATGTTGTCCTGAACGATGGCAAGACTGTCTTCCGGCGTCAGTAACTGCCGGGCCTCTTTCTGGCCGCAGCCGGTCAGCATAATGGTCAACATCACGAATGCAAACATGACCTTTCCGATAGCCATCACATCCATCTTTCATCTTTTTCTTGATTCTTAACCAACTGTCATCCAATGTGACATCAAAGATACACACCCCCCCCTTCACAATCAACGTACACGATTCGGACGCTCACCGGTTGTGTTATCCATAAACAAAGCGTACATTCTCACAAACTTCAACCCCAATCACAACGAAAGGAGTGAGTATGAGGACACGGACGGCAATCAGTTTCGCCCTGCTTGTGGCCGGTATTGTTGTATTCGGGGCCGCAATGGTTCTTACCACAATACAATCTTTGGAACGTGTCGGAATATCACCGACCATCAGCAAGGATTGTATCTACTACAGCATTTCCGGCGGCTACCTGAATTATCCGAGCCCGTCCAGATTGAAGCAAATTGCAACCGGAGACAGGGCGGCCGCGGTTCGCGAGATTGCCGCGTTCGCGAAAGAGTTTACGAAGTCGGACGATTTCCGGAAGCGATATATCGAATACCGCGAGAATCAGAAACCGGAGCCCCCCGAAAAGCCAAAGCCGATGGCCCAGCAGCGCGCCGAATTGAAAGCGCAGATGCAACAGAGCATCAAAGAAACCGAAAGCAATATGAAGTCATTGTCTGCCGACCAACGCCCGATCCTTCAACAGACGGTGGATATGCTGAAACAACAGGTGAAGGAGTATGACAACCCCGACAACCCGATGTTCAGCAAGGATATGGAAAATATGCAGAAGCAGATGTATGACATGACTGTTGAGGAATACAAGAAGAAACTGGCGGAATGGGAACAGAAGTATCCAGCCGACCCGAAGCCGATGATCCGCGCCTGGCTGACAAAGTTCCTCGAGGAAACGAAGGAGGTGGACTTCTCCGCACAGCTCAAAGATGGTCAGTACGGGAAGAAGGTGTTTGTCAATCCAGCCTACGAAGGCAAGTCATCAAACTGGAAAATGGCCTACCGCGCCGGCAAGGCGGTGGTTGAAGCGGGCCGTTCTGAAGCGCGTCGATGGTTGGAGGAGCTGAAGTAGTCCGAGTTGCGTCGCAAGATGTATTTTTCCTAACTATCAAAAGGAGAACAACACGATGAAGCAATATCTCATGGCGCTGTTTGTGGTTGCTGCCGTGCAATCAAGCCCGGCACAGAAGATCGGCGTTCTGCCATTTGAAGACGCCTCGGGCGTTGGTGCCGCGTTCGGCGAGCAGGTGGCGAAGTTCATTCGTTCAGAGTTCTTGAAAGACAAGAAGTTCCTTCCGAAATTCATTCCGAACGAGACCGCATCAAAAACTGTTGATGTCGAGCAAGCAATTGAACTGGGCAGGAACAGCAATGTTGACTACGTCGTGATCGGCACGATTCTCGAAGCAGAGGCATCAAGCAGTTCGTCTGGACTTGGCGGCGTACGCCTGTTCGGCCAGTCTGTCGGCTCGAAACTCAAGACGGTTACGGCCGAAGTCACGTTGCAGGGCGATCTTCTCTCAGTGAAGGAGGGAAGGTTGATCGAAAGCTTCAGGGTACAGGGGAGCAACACGGATGCCTCCGTCGGCGCGAACGTCTCGACGAAATGGGGAAGCGTGAATTCCGATAACAAGAGCGACGACTCGCCGAATGCGAAGGCGCTTCGTGAGGCCGTGGAAGACCTCGTCGAGCAGATCATAGAAAAGATCGAATAGGCGTCTACTCGCTACTGCCGTACATCTCGTCTACGCCGTATTTGCTTGCCGCCCAGAGCGAGAGGTTGATGCAGATTGCCGCTATGGCGCGCTTCTCTTCCGATTTTTTTACGACGAGATCATACGTGTCGGCGACAAATTTCATGTTCCTTAATACTTTGGCTACCTGCTCACGCTTCACGGCTCCGTGCCAGTACGCCACTTGATCCTTGATCATTTCGCCGTGCCTGCGGAGCAGTTCGCCCATCGGGAAGACTTGCTGGCTGAGCGGTGTACGCGGCGCGCAGATTTGCGAGAGATCGTCGAAGTACTCGTCCCAATGCGTGGCAAACGTGTGGTTTTCGGGCCGGCGCAAATGGCGCGCCCGCTCAAGGGAGAATCGCGCTTTCGTCTTGGCGCGGAATTTCGGGACAACAGGGTGAAGATCGTACAGCGTCTCCGTTACAGTTGGATCTCCTTCATCGACTTCTTTGTACACCCAACGCTTTTTCAGTTGCCGCCACGTCGCAACACACACAACAGGGGCTTTGCTGCTGTCGAGGTAGATGAAGCGCCCTTTCTCGGCGCCCACGACAGTAATCCAATGACCCCAACTGTCAACACACAGCAGCGCCGGTCGGCCTTTCTTAAGGGCAAACAACAACTCACGTTTTGCATGAAGCGGATTCTTCTCCCGCACAACACTCATTTTGCAGTCATACACGCGCGCGGCGCGCGCAAGTTGAATCTCGTCCGTTCCGGACCACCACGTTGTGCCGGCAATATCCGAGACACGCTTTTCGTTCACAAACTTTCCAAGCATGATGAGCGCGTGCTTCAAGGCAAACGGCCCGCACTGCCACTTGTTCGGTTGCGGATACAAACCCATAATTGTCAAATATCCCGTAGTTCAGAGAATCTCACCCACATCGTCATCAACGACTTCGAAGAATATGGTGGGAACAAAAAGTAGAGAAGAAGAGGAGAAAAACCAAGAACCTCGAAACAAAAAAAATGCCCTATCCCGTGCGGAATAGGGCATTTTTCCAAAAAAAACCATCACTTGGGCGGATCGTGAGGCAGTTCCTTTCCCTGCTTAACAATGTCTACTGCTTGTTTGAATCTTCTGTGAAATGTCGTCTCGGTAAGCCCCGTTGCAATGTTCGTTTGCATTTTGCGTTTCGTAACACAGGTGACCTTGACGCTGTTGTTGCCCTGAGGCTCGACCCACACCGCGATCACCGAGCCGGCGGAGATCAAATTCTGGCCGATGGTGGTGACCATGTAATTCTCATCCTTGTGTTGCTCGATTGTTTCGGCATCCTCCCACCGCAACACCCGCAGCGCAACTTTCCATCCCTGCTCGAAATCAACAGGATACGTGACAACCGTGCCGTCGTCCTTTGCCTTGATGGCGTCCGAAATGGACGCGCAGGAGACGAGGATCAACGACGGTAAAAGGATGCTGTACAGAAATGTTTTCATAGTGATATTCCTTTATGTTGTTGGTGATCTGGGGGCTCTCAATTTCTTTTGGCCGCGTTGGCGCGGGCAAGCAAGACTTACTTACTCCATCCAACCGGTACCGGCACTTCCCGGGCTTTTTGTCTAACACCCCCTGGAGTAGAACCATGCCGTTACCTTGTGCCCTGTTCCCCAAGCCGGAATCCATCCCGTCGCGACCACGCCCGGCATGCCGCCCTCGCACGGACTTTCTGCCAATATCTCCACGCGGAACCAGAGTGTTGTCTCGTCGCGTCGCGCTTCCAGCACATTGGCCGGCGTCTCGCGGCCGCGCGTGATAGGCACGGGTCTCGCCGCAACTCCGATGCTTGGCGCGTCCCGGAGTTGGCCATCCCACGCCTCAGTGAGATAGTTGAGCCGGTTGGGGATCAACTGCTCCAAGTGCATGAAGCGTCCGACTGATTGCGCCCGGAGCCATGCCCGTCCGCCGTCGGGGCGGCCGACGAGGTACCACTCATAGTACGATCCATAAACGGTAATGCCCGATTCCTCGTACTCGTATTCCTTTGTCTCGTAGTGCGGCAGCGAATCGGGCGGCGCCGTCACAAGAGCGAGCAAGGAATCGGGAGTGCCTTTGGCAGGCACAGCGGGCGGAATCGTGACACCGTTCGAGTCGCGCTCAGGAAGTGCGGCGATTGCCTCTTCGTGTGCCCGCTGCGTGGTGACGGTTGAAGTCCGGATCAGGAAGAAGATTGACGCAACCCCGGTTGCCATAGCGAAAACTGTCGCAACGGTTAACGGTTTGGTTTGCAGCCTGCGGCCCAGGAGAATCCCGCCGGCCAATCCGATAAGCGCGCCGGCAATGCCATACACCGCCACTGTTGCGCCACCGGCGAGGCCGTCGCCCGACGAGACGACTAACTTGGCGGCAATCAGGCCCCCGGCGATAAACCCGATGGTCATCATGCCGGCTGAAAGAAGGAGAATGAGCAATGTACGTTTCATGAATACCTCGCCGCGAGTTGATTAATCGGTGATTGAAACCTTGTGAGGCTTCCGTGTGAAGGTCCATCTTCCATCTGTTGAAGATCCGTCTCCGGCGGCACGTCTATTCGATCCCAAGTTCTGTCCTGCGAACCCAACGAGGAGCCGACCCGATTGCTCTACTCAAAAGTAAATTCAATTGAGCTGCATGATGTTGAACGTGACGCATATTGTACAACAGCACTTCAGACACAGATAAGTCAAGCCAATCAAAGCCGCACCGCCTTTTCGCTTGATCTTCGGTCATTGAGAGAATGACGGAACGGCATTTCGCCCGACCATGTGTTAGATATTCTTTGAGTTGTTGTTTTGTGTAGATGCGATCGGGGAGCAACCCTCGTTCATCCAACTCATCCAGCGTAAAGGGTGGCGGCGGAAGAAATCCTTTATCAGTTTCTGCCAAATAGAGATCCAAATAGAACACCGAATGAAAAGCGATATACCAGAACTCATGAAATCCGATTTTCTTGCCCCAGAGGGATTCGGGGCAGGCATCAATTGCATTCTCCAACATATCAATCGCAGCACCAAACTGGCGCCAAATGATCTCTTTTATTTCTGCATTCACCAGAATTTCTCCGTATCACTTTTTGCCGCTCGTCGCGTTGACCACGACATACTGAATGCGTCAATGAACTGTTGTTGACCAATACCACATATTGTGAAGTACTGCTCACTTCACCGCTGGAGGATTCTATCTTCTTTCGGACCCGCCGTGGGAGACCTCTTCCTCTTGAGGAGGTGAGCCTATTGCGGAGGGAGGTTTTCGTAAACTAATTTGCGGCGAGCAGACTCTTTACAGAAATATCCTCGTCCACATCTTCCCAATGAATGCCGATTCCCCTTCCAATGATACGCCAGTTCTTTCGCTGTCGTTCGTTTGCATCACGTAACCGGGGAAACCATTCCAACGGAGCAGAGACTTCCCTGCCATCCGCCAGAACGACTTTCAGCGAGTCAGATGTAAAAGACAAATCTATGACTCGTGGTTCAACCTTTACTTCTAAAGTACTCATTCCATCTCTCCTCAAATAGAGTCCTGTTTTCCTGAACCAATGTTCTCAGTTCTGAAATCTCGCCACTACGAAATCCCTCCGATTCTGCCAACTGAATCGGATTCAACCAGAATTTTGCGTACCGTTCTGCCTGCTCAACATGTATGTGTGAAGGCTCGTCCCCTTCACGGCTGAAGAAGAAGAACCTGTACCCTTTTATCCGTAGTATTGTTGGCACGTTCCAATATACAATTTTGTATGGAACTTGGGAAGTGGAGATGCAGAACAGGTTAACGACCGACCATTCCGCCCGCGGATCTTCAACATAGGGTCAGGTTGCCGCCATTGCCGTTTCCTGCGGGAATCCCTTGAATCTCCCAACGACTGTGACAATGGCATATATGGAAAACGCAATTGAGAGTGTCAGGAATGTCCATGTAGTGAAATCACCTGCGGTGAGCGCAATGTGAAACAGGTCTCCTTGAAAGCCGGTAACATATCCGATGGTTTCACATACCAAGTCAAAAGCAGGACGCAAGCATAGCACCATGAAGAGAAATCCGATGAGAAAAGCATTGCTGGAGAGTTTCCGCTGAAGAATGTACACACCAACTGCTATGCTCACAAGATCGAGAACATACGGTGAGGCCGTCATAATCAACCGGGTCCATTCGCTGGTGAAGCCCTCCGATTTGATCCACGCAACAGCAATCTCTCCAACCCAAAACCTCGGGATGAGTTTGACTTCGACAATCCGACCGCCAACAATGTATGCGCCCAACAGATGGCTCAATTCATGTATAGGCGCATAGACGAAATACCACAGTATCGGAATGGTGGACATACACGCCACCATCGTTTGTTGTTTCCAGGTTCCCCTGAGATAAAGCACAAGAAGAGGAGCAACCACGGTGACGAGTATTTCGAAGGTGATCAGGAGATGGTTCATGAGCGGGACTTGTTCCCTGTCTACGGCATTAGCCTGCGCCTTTAAGGTGATTGTTCATAAGATAAGCAATGATTTTGCAGCGCTCAAAGGGAAGCCTCTCCCCGAAGATAATTTGATTCGATGCTCGTACTGTGGAATCAACCTCGCTTAGTTGGAGAACAACCGAACCAAGGGGTTCCTCATTCCGTCTTGGGAAAACGCCAACGACTTTGTCTATTTCGACAGAAGCAACCTTAAATCGCATCCCCAACAGAGAGACGCCAATGGTCAGCAGAGGATAGCGTAGGGCAATAGATTGACGCGCTATTGAGAAATACGTCGCGATCAAAAGCGTGGCAATCAAAAGCACTGCAAATGGCGTGACCTTCCCGACAAATTGGGAGGTGTCTTGATTCTCGTTGAGCACCAGGGCAATTCCGGCTACAAGCAAGAAGGAGCGCAACAAGATCAAAACGGACCAACTGAGCGAGTAATCTGCTTCAATAACAAATCCATCAGGGAGCGCTTTGAATCTGATTGCGTCTTCATCGAGTTCTTTGCGTGAAATATCCATCTGTAAAGCACAACCTAACGATAGGCAACTACGTGGAGAGAGAGACTGCCGATTGTTTGTACTGCACGCAACTGTGTTTGACACCTCCATCGAGAGCTGCTGCCCCGGTCGTCGCGTTGACCACGACTTATTGATTACGTCAATGAACAGATCTGCGGCCAATTCCGTGCAGCGAAGGGTTAGGCCGCATCGGATTCTCCAACGGGCAGCCACATATGCACCTTGGACCTGAAGCCCTCCGGTGTAGCGATGGCCATTGGCTCGACGCCGAACTGCCGGAAGCCATAACGCTCATAAAGACCGACCGCCGGCGCATTGCCTTCCGTGACGGTGAGTGTGACCACGCGAACCCCGGGACGAGACCCGGCTGCGGTTAGAGCGGCTTGAACAAGCATGGCTCCGGCACCTTGGCCGCGACTGGACTCGTGAACGAACATGCCGATGAGCTTGGCCTTGTGCCGTGTCTTGGGCTTGAGCTCGAACTCGACCGTTACGGTACCAACGAGTAAATTCTCGTGGAAGGCACCGAAGGCTTGGCTTTGGCCGCTTGGATCAGTAATACGATTGAGCCACCAAGAGTCCGGTTCCGCGGCGCGCTCTTCTGCGGTGGAAGTGAAAGCATCCGGGGCAGTGGCGTACGCGTGAAGCATCAACTCGCGGTAGCGCGGCAAATCCGATGCGATGAGCCGTGCAACGCGCATGGGGTGCGGCCTGACTGTTGATTATCCTGCAACCCGTTCCCGCAGCATTTCACGCTCTTACAGCGTGTTGTCTTGCAGGGATATTCCGTGCAGTGCGGAATATCTGTTACCTGATTTCATTCAGAAATCGTTGGCGAAGATCCGCCTCAAGCGGGACTTTTTCCTTTTTTAAAAAGGGTTAGGTACCTCGCATCATGGTGTTTTTTTCGTAGACAAGCCTATCCCCTTCATACACCTTCACGGCGCTAATGGGTACGCGAACCCGATGGATCAGACCGTCAACGTACGGTTGATAGTCGGTCCCGCTTGGAAAAACCTCGGAGAGCCGTTCACTGCCCATGTGAACGTAGAAGAGCCTGATAACTTTAGGGTCATCCTCAGAGGCTCCCTGATGTATTATGGTGAGGTTGGCCCCACCCCGTTTGCCAGTGTCCCAGCCTCGATCGTCTGCATCTTGAATCCAAGCGGGAGGAGGCTGACCGACATGTTGATAGATGGCTTCCACAGCTTTACGGACGACGTCGATTGCCTCATCGGCGATCTTGGCTTCAGGAAACAAATTCTGTTCGGATAGGAATCGGTGCACGTATCCCTTACGCTGCTTTTGTAAAGCGATAACTAGTTGCCAGATGCCGGTGCCCCATTCAAGAGGTTGGAATCCTTGTCTATTGATTGCTGTCTCCAAATTCTTTCGGAACCTGTAAGAGATCTTGGGTTCATTGAGAGCGTTCTGACAAGCAATCTCAAGAACAGTCCAGGCAGTTGCTACCGTCCACCGCACATATGCTCCCCGATCCCATTTATTGTTGGCTTGATGGGATAGAGCACAAGCATGCAGGGCATCCGTCCACAGATGGTAGTGTGGATTCTCAACAATCTTTGGTTGATTCATTCTCTCGCTCTTTGAGCGCCTAACTATGATTAAGCACCACACCGCAGCATATCCACGTGTATGCGGCAATACTCCACGCAAAGTAAAAATCCCACGATGCAGAAGCAAGGAGCCGTGTCCCTACGAAACAGGTAGTAGGGGCACGCCCCGGCGTGTCCTGCTTGAGTAGACCACCCCAACTCTTTCATGCAGCCTCGTCCCATCATCATCTACCAGTTGCCCGTCGCGCCTCCGCCGCCGAATTCTCCTCCTCCGCTTTCTTTCTTGACTGCCTGCGGCGCCGGACCGAGTGTTTGCGAGATGAGGAGTCCTTCGACGTTCACATCTTTCAGTTTCTCTTTGAGAATGTTCCGGTGCGTGAAGCCGTTCCGGTCCGTCTTCAGATATCGAATGGAGAGTGCCGCAATCACAAACAGCGCGGCTCCCGCAATCGTCAGCGCCGTTTCGGGAGGGACGACGGCATAGTAATACCGGAATGTCAACACGGAGGCAACGGCAGCAAGCAAACCCGTTCGCAGCAACAGATGGTCACGAATCATCAGTCCCCGCACAACGTACACAACCGGCGTCAGAATGGTGAGTGCGTAGAAAAGGAATGCGAGCGGGATGTCTTTGCCCTCGGGGATCGGTGCGCCCATCAGTATCTCATTTCCTTCCCGCACGACGAAGTAGTTGCCGCCGCAATAGAATGCGACGAGCGCGAGAAGCTCGACCACGAAGAGACATTCTTTCCACGGCTCCAAAGATTTTCGCTTTCCGTATTTTTGCACGAGAACATACGTCAGCGCCGCGGCAGCCATTGCAACGAAGGGAAGGACGGCTTTGGCAACCGGGCCCCCTTCCGCAAGCGGGACGAGAAGAACGGCGAGCGCGCAGAGATACGCCGCTGCTGTTACCAAACGATCTGCATAACGCATTGCGCCAAACATCAGGAAGGGGAGGGCAATGATCCAGGGAACCACGCCGGGCCGAGGCGCGTAGGTTGCGTCCGTGTACAGCAACACAACGCCGCCGATGGTAAGGCCCAGCGCGGCGTACAGCAATGCCTCTTCGATGCCGGCTTCGTAGAACTTCCGTTGCTTGACAACAGTCTCCATCGCCACGAACGAAAGAACTCCCGTCACGACAAAGAAGAATGCAAACGCCGAGTCCTTCGTTGGCGAGACGGCAAGGAAGATGATTCCGTACACTCCGAGAAGGGCAATACACGTGAACACAAACAGAACAATCCTGATGAAGAGTGTAGGCGTGTAAAGCGGAGTCGTGTACGCCGTCTTAATCGCATCATATTGTGCGGTGGAGATGATGCCGCTTGAAAGCCATTGCTTTACCTCACGGACAACCCGCAGCTTGCGGACCCACTCCATGTTGTGAATGATCATCGCCGTGCCAGGAATTTCTTGTAATGGAAAATGAAATAGATAACGGCCCCGCACGACACAACGAAATAGAAGAAGAGACTGAATGCTTGATGAAGGAAATCCGACAACATGTACGTGAGGCCGATGTATCCGTACACGCAGGAAAGAAGGAGGAAAAGAAACGATTGCTCTTTGCGTGCGTAGAGAATCCCCGCTGTGCAGAACAGCGCGAGAAGCAAAAAGTACACGATGCTTGGATGGAGCGTGAAGACAGCAGCGAGGCAGGCGATGAAAAGAATGTTGGAACCGAGCGCCAAGGAAGTGAATGTGAAATGTCTCTTGATGCCTGCGCGGTCGAGCAGCAGCGCCGCCGCACAAACCACAATGCCGAATAACAATCCGGTGTAGATAAGTCCTTCGGAGCGGAAAATTCCCTCTTTCATCAATTCCACCGGCGAGACGGTCAGGCCGAGCCATGATGCGAGTCCGGCAATGCCTAACGAGAGAACTCCCCGATGATCAAACGAATATGCGAGAACGAGAAACGCTACCGCGGGAAGTAACGCGCTCAACTGCCACCTTGTTCCGAAGATTTCATACTGGAATTGGATGTAGCCGACGATGATGGCGAAGAGCAGACATCCCAACAAGAGAACATACTCATACAAAGAACCGGGGCTTTCCACTTCGCCGTTGGAGTAGGGAGGCTTTCGCTTTGCGGCGTACCCGAAACAGACGATCATCAAAAGAGTCAGCGCGCCGATGATTGCCTGATGGCCGATCGTGTCAATGTTCTGGTAGATGATGACTCCAAGCCCGGCGGTGAAGAGCAGCACCCCGAGGTAGAGCATGCTTCTCAGCTCGTAGTAGAGGGAGAAGAGGGATTTGTCATGGATGCGCGAGAGGAACGCTTTCTGCGCGTCTGTGATGAGTCCCCCGGAATGCAGGGAGTTGAGCGTTTCCGAATTCATCTACTCTGAAGAGGTAAAGAGAGTTTATATGAAGAACGACTTGTCCGGCAGCAGCCGGATTGTTGCTGCCAGACGACATCACTCCGGCAACGCTGAACTGATCTACCGCTTGGCGAGTTTCCCGAGTTTGCTGTCGATGGCGCGCTCGAGCTTGGCTGCGGCTCCGTCAATCGCCAGCTCCAACGTCGGTGCTTGATGTTTGACTGCGATCGGCTGGAGTCCGGCGAGCCGGGCTTCCATCAAGCATCGTTTGTCGTCGCCGACGGTTTTGTGGCTGTTCTCGTCACCGAGGTGAACTTCAACGCGGGTCACCCTCGTGCTGAAACGATCAAGCGTACTCTTGATGGTATCTTCGACAAGCTTGGTCAGTGTGATGCTGCCGTCAACGTGTCTGTCTGTATTGACCTGAATGTGCATTCTTTGATTTCTCCCTTGATCAATCTGATTGGAAAATTCAAAACGCGTGTCCCACACCTTTGTGGCAATCGAAACAACGCATACCTGTGTCGCTGACACCGTGCGAGATGTTCGAGACGGTGCTGACATGGCATCGGATGCAGTTCGCTTCGACAGTCCGCTGTCCGATGGGGGCAAGCCGGAAAATCTGGGGATTTTCGAACGTGAAGACATACGAATGCCGGAAGCCGTTCTCCGCCTTTACGTAGTATTTTGTGATGGGGCCGTCGGGGACGTGACAGCCGTTGCAGCTTACCGAACGATGGCTCGAAACTTCCCACGCAATGAAATTATCGCGCATCACATGGCAGTTGATGCACGCCTTCGGATCATCCATCAGATAGGAATACCCCTTCGCGTAGTAAAAGGTGTACGCGCTCAATCCAATCACAATCCCCGGAAGAGCAATAAGCAAGAGTCCCAGAAGCCGCTTGATATTCATGACGCGTTATTCGGCTGCGTATGAAACTCGCTGCCCGCGCGTGCCGCGCGTGGCAAGTACTTTGTAGGCCTCAAGCTCGGATTGCCGCGCATAGTCGATGGCGTCCCCGAGAATTCGTGCAACCTCCTGCGAACTGTGAAATCCCATGCTGTTTTCCGCGCTGATGAAGTCCCAGCGCATTTGGGATTTCCTGTGCAACTGGCGCGCAGCCTTTAATTCTTCGTCTGTTGCTCCTGCCTGCATCGCGGCCTTGATGCCGTCAATAGCCGCAATGATGGCGATCTCAGAGCGCTGCATCAAACCGTATGTCCTGTCTTGGATTTGCAGAACACGTTCCCGCATTTCTGTTTCGCTTTGGCGGTGACACGTCAGGCAGGCGTTTGTGAGATTTCCGAGCGGACTTCGAATCCAATGATCCGTCACCTTGATGGCCCCCTCCCTCCGATACGGCATGTGGCAATCTGCGCAGCTGACGTTGGAGCGGGCGTGAATTCCAGTCGACCAGATTTCGAATTCTGGATGTTGCATCTTGATCATCGGGGCCTTCGATTCGGCGTGTGTCCAGTCGGAGAAGCCTTCCTTCTCATAGTACGCCTCGATGCTGTCGAGCACTACGCCCTTGTCCCACGGAAACGTAAGGTACTTGCCCGGTCCTTTGAAATAGTATTCAACGTGGCACTGCCCGCACACATAGCTTCGCATCTCCTGGCGGGAGGCCTTGGAGATGTCAATCCCGCGGCGCTGCATTGCTTCCTTGAATGCAATGCGAGTCACCTTCAACTCCATCGTTTTGGAATCATGACAGTCGGCACAAACCACCGAGTGCTTGAAGCCGTGTTTCTCCACCAACTCCTTTACGGGAGTCTTGTAGAACAATTCTGCACCGTACTGCTCGACGAACGCCGGCACTTGCGAGCTTTTGCACGTCATGCAGGTTCCGGGCTTCTCATCTCCGAGACGCGGCGATGCAAGCATATCCTTCAGGGCGTTCATGTGTCCGCGTTCTTCCCTGTACTCGACCGAGAAGGGGTATCCCGCAAACAGGCGGCGATAATCGGGATGCTTTTCGAGTTTAGAGAATGCTTCCGAACCGCCGTAGCGTCCCCACTTGCTGTACTCATCCATCTCGCTTGTTCGCACGGTTCGCATGTATGCCTCGTACTCCCGGGGGAAGTTCACCTTCCATGCATCGGGATCGGGTTCGCCAGGCGGAATCTCCACAATCCGCATGTAGGTGAGCCTGCCTTCCTGTTGCCGCTCAAAGATGTTGATCAAGAGTGCTGCAACGAGAATCGTGACAAGTATGCTTCCGCCGAATGTGAGCCAGCGTTTTGTACGAGTGTTCATGGGAGCCTCTTGAAAAAGAAGGGATTAGTAGAATCGATGGAAATGTAGCCACTGAAATTATAGCCAATCGGCTTGGAATTATCAAGCGAATGCCGTGATTGCACTACAATTTTACAGCGGATAATCAACAAGCTATGTGTGCCGGTAGGATCGAATTGCCGCAACACTCATCGCAGCAATAGCGCCTGCACATACCACCAATCCAACGCCCCGAACCACCATCCCCATCGGTTCAGCCCAATCAAGATTGTCGGAAAGGAGCCAATGCCAGTCGTGAATCAATCCCTCTTTGATGAGTTTCAGATTTCTGTGCGGCGCATCGGCAATGTACACACTCACATTAACGAGATTCTCGCCGAACCAGAACAACGGGTAGCCAGCCTGCTGCGGCTTCTCGCGCCAAGTCACGAATGTAAGCGCAAGAGGTATAAGACATTGCGTGATCGAGCCACCCAGAATGTAAAGCGTTTGCCCGAACAGGCGAAAGAACAGATGCCCCGCTTCATGAATGAAGAGATTGATCGTGTCGACGATCCATAACACAAACGGGGCTTGAAATCCCAGAGGGTCAGCAGGATGGTACTCGAATGTGAGGAACCACACCAAGTACGAGGCATAAGCAATGACCAACAGTTTGACTGCAAAGAGAAACTGTTTCATGAGCTGCGATGATCGTTGCTCATCCCGGTTTCACTTCCCGATAGAATCGAATCAGATCGGTGGAGGGCGGTTTTACGCCGTGCTGCCGCATCATGGTAATGATCTGTCCCCGATGGTACGTTGAGTGATTGACGACGTGCTGGAACGTCTGCCAGAAAACATGCGTGTAGCTGTCACCTTTCGCAGTCTTCATGGTAAATGTCCCCTGCAACGATTTGTCCGATTGCGCTCCGAGCCATTTTGCCGTATCGAAGCCGGTTTTCCCCCAGATTGTTTTAACTTCGGCCAATGAAGGGGGAGGGTTCTCGGAGAGGAACGGCTGCGCAGCGCCCTGAAATCGTTCAAGCCAGACTTTCTCTGCTCCCACCATGTGTACGAGCGTGTTATGAATGCTGCCGTGACTTGCCTTCATATCCTGCATGTATTGCCCGGTCGGCATTGTTGCAAGCACATCGAATATCTGGTTGCTTGCCCACGCATTGTAGGCGTGTAATGTTTTTATTTCCAGCAATGTCATGACGTTCTCCTTTCTTGTTGATGAAGAAGAGATTTTGTTTCAATTGCCCAGAACAGCGGGCCATTCCGTATTTACGGCAACATTATACGCAAGCGCAAGAGCGAACAACACCAACGCCCCTCCCGCGATCTTGTAGATTGTAGTGATAAATGCAGAAGAAAGTTTGGCGTGATGCTTCATGATGAACCGAAGGATGACGGAAAACCATATCGTTGTTCCCACGCCAAATCCGACCGCGTACATGAAGTTGGCGGAAAGAGAACGCTCAAGGAAGCCCTCCGCATGCAAGTAACTGATTGCAGCAATCATTGACGGCAGGAATGTAGGAGTCGCAAGATTGGTGAACGCTATCAGCGTTCCGAGAAAGAACGGCGAGCCGCGCCCGATTTTGCGCACACGTTCCTCTGTAGCACGCTCACGTTCAACGATGTTCCGTTCCCCCTTCATATCGTGCTTGTCAAGCAGGTAGCGGATACCCAGCACAATCAAAACTAAAAAGCAAAGGGTTTGAAAAACGAGGGAAAGCCATTTGTTCTCTACAAAGAGATCGCTCAACCAGACGACCAATGCAGAGGAAGCGGAGGCAGCAACGAGATTGTAGAAGATATCCATCACCGCCGCGCCGAATGCCACCATGAACGCAGCGGAATATTGCTTGCTGACCGCCTTCTTCATGAAAGCTAGCGAAAGAGGGCCGGGCGGGATTGAGAGTGCAAAGCCGAGCAATATGCCGAGCAGAAGGGCGGTCGCCATCAGTCGAGCAATCCTCGTTCTTTTGCCCGGAGACGCATTGCTTCGATGCGCGCACGCAGGTCGTTCATGAGATTCCGGAATCCGGAGTCGGAGCGGAGCGCTTCGTACATAGGCTCAATCTTCGCCCACCGATAGTCACGCCAGCCTCGTTCCACAGCCGTGCGCAGCCATGCCACAGCATCCTTCGGTTGTGACCTGATGGAATGGATGGTAGCAACCGCGACAGGATTGTATGCATCTTCCGGAGAGAGCGAACTTTGCGTTGTGAAGTATGCGAGATTCATATCGAGAATAGCATGCGCTTCCTGAGTCCTTCCCAGCTTCAGCAATGTGAATGCGAGTTGGTTTCCCGGTCCGTCGTGATATGATGACCCCGCTACCGACTTCCGGTAGTAATCGTATGCAAGCGTGTAATTGCCATTCACCATCTCGATATCACCGGCAGCATGTTGAACGGAAACGTCCTCGGGCGATGCCTCAAACGCCTTTGCGGCATGCCATCGGGCCTGCTTCGCATCTCCCTGGTTCAGGTAATGATAGATCAACGACCAATGCGCCACTATCAAATGTTCATCCAATGCCAATGCACGGCGGTACCACTGAAGCGCCAGGGAGTCTTCGCCGAGAAAATCATACATACTCCCGACATTAACATACCGTGAAGCAACGTCAGGCGTCAGGGTCACGCCTTTGCGCATCCAGGCAACCGCGTGGTCGATGCGGCCGAATCCGAATTCAATGAAGCCGATGCTCGCAAACGCCGGAGCGTAGTTCGGACTCAATGCAATGGCGCGATTGTACTGCGGCAGAGCCAACGACAACTTGCCGATTGCCTCATATCCCTTTCCGAGCGTATGAAAGCCGTCGGGGATTTCCGGATCCAGCGCAATCGCTTTTTGCGCGTATATGACCCCCGTATCGACAGAAGCACTGGAAAAACCGAACGCAAGATAGCGGGAGATATGCGCCATGCCAAGAAGCGCATATGCGGCAGCGTAACCCGAATCAAGCGCGATCACATTGTGCAGAAGCTCCACGGCACGCCTGTTTCCTTCAAGTGTGCGCTTGTTCTGAAAATCTCTTGCCTTCAGAAAGAGTCCGTATGCCTCGAGATTCTTCGTCGGCTCGGCCTGCAGAAGCTTCTGCTCTTCCGGCGAGAGACGCGCTTTGAGTTCACGGGCAATGCTGTGAGCGACTTCGCTCTGAATGGCAAAGATATCCTTGATCTCGCGATCATACATCTCCGCCCAGATGTGTTTGTCTTCGCGGGCCTGAATGAGCTGGCCTGTAATGCGGACACGATTACCTGAACGCCGTACGCTCCCTTCGAGGATGGCTGTTGCCCCGAGCTCCGCGGCAATCTCGCGAATGGACTTCCGCGTATCCTTGTACTTCATAACGGATGTTCGCGAGATGACATTCAAGTCACCGATTTTTGAGAGTTGTGTGAGAATATCCTCCGTGATGCCGTCGCTGAAATACTCGTCTTCTTTGTTATCACTCAAATTCGTGAATGGAAGAACGGCTATGGTTTTGCCGGCCGGCTCGGATGATTCCTGTTTCCCCGGCGAAGTTCCGACACGAAACGAGATTGCTGCGGCAACACACAGAATTATGAGGTGCAGAAGTACTTCTTTCCGGCGGAAAGACTGGCGTCCCTCCTTGCCATGGTACCAGGCGAACAGAAATGCACTCGCTACGCCAAACACCAACAGCGTGACGACTACAGGAAACAAGGTTTTCGGAAGGCTGTACGCATCGGTAAGCAATCGCAGAATACCGATAGTCGTCAGGGCGGAACTCATGTAAATCGCCAGCGTCTTGCGTACGTTGCGCGCTTTGAGTTCGGCAAGAAATGTCCTGAATTGTGGCATGCTGGTATCTGTGAATCAGCGTGTCTGGTAGTTGGCACTCATTGACGCGTACTCCGTGCTTGATGATGCATGCTGATCGGGGCTGCGAAACAGTCCCTCCAACTTTGCCTTGTCGCGCATGGTATTCAAACGTTTCCCGAGTGCGTCCATGATCGCGCGGAACCCCGGCTCCTGCCGTACATTCTCCATCATCGGTTCGACCGTGAGCCAGCGGTGCTCGGAGTACCCCAACTCGACGGCAATGCGAAGCCAGGTCAAAGCTTCCTCGGGGTTGTTCTTGACTGCGAGTATCGTTGCAACGACAAGAGGGTTGTGCGAGTCTTCCGGATTGTCGCCGCTTCTCCTTTTATAGATCGCGAGGTTCGAGTCGAGAATGGCATGCGCCGCACGTGTCTCGCCTGACTTCAGCATAGTAAAGGCAAGTTGGTTTCCGGGCCCGTCTACAAGCGAGGAGTGTTTCACAGCCCGTTCATAATGCGCCCTCGCCCGCGCATAGTTGCCTGCGATGGACTCGACGTCACCCGAAGCATGAAGTATCCAAAGATCATCGGGAGATTTCTCAAGTCCTATTTTTGCGAGTCTTCTTGCTTCGGCGATATTGCGTTGGAAGAGATGGAGATAAATTTTGTGGTAGTATGTGGTAACGAGAATATCCGGTTCCACAGTGAGCGACTTGTTGAACCAGAGCACAGCGATGGAATCCTCGCCGAGGAGATTGCACATCAACCCGACATTCACATACCGCGATGCCTCATCCGGCGCGAGCTCGACGCTTTTCCGCATCCAAGCCAGAGCCTCATCGAGCTTGCCGAGATAGAAGGCCACCCAGCCGACACCGGCGATCGCGGCGGCGTAGTTCGGGCTTAGTTGGATAGCCTTGTTATAACTCTCCAACGCCCTGCTGTATGTACCGAGCGCTTCGTATCCGCTTCCCAAAGTTCGGTAGCCTTCTGCGCACGAAGGGTCAATGTCAACAGCCTGCTGGCCGAGTGCGACGGCTGAGTCCGCCCATTCACCCGGGAAACCGTAGGCGATGTACCGTTGGCGGTAGGCCAATCCGAGCTCCGCGTAGGCGAGCGCGTAGCGAGGATCAAGAGCAATTGCCTTCTGCAACACAGCGACCGCCTGCTCATTTGCCTCGGATGTTCCTTTCCCCTTCAGATCGCGGCCCCGGAGATAGAGTGCATATGCTTCGAGGTTTGTGGTGGGAGGTACGTTCACGCGATGGGTTTCTTCTTCCGTCATGCGCGCTCGCAATGCTTCCGCGATGCGTCCCGCGACTTCACTCTGAATTGCGAAAATATTCTTGAATTCACGGTCGTAGGTCTCTGCCCACAGGTACTCGTCGGAAGTTGTACTGATCAGACGCCCGCTGATCCGTATACGGTCGCCGTCGCGCCGCATCCCGCCCGTCACGATCGCAGCCACGCCAAGCTCGTTGCCGATTTCCCGCGCAGTCTTCTTGGTGTCCTTGTACTTGAGTGCCGTCCCGTGGGCAATCACTCTCAGGTCGTTGATCTTCGCAAGCTGGGTGAGAATATCTTCCGTTACCCCGTCGCTGAAGTACTCATCCTCCTTCAACCCGCTCATGTTCGTGAACGGAAGAACGGCGATGGATTTCCCTAGACGTTGGGGCGAAGAAGCCGGGGGTGCATACACCATCCGTGCCGAGAGATATACTGCCACAATTCCTACCAAGGCATGAAGGAGTACCTCCTTCCTCCCGAACGGCTGTCTTCCCTCCTGGCCGTGATACCATGCAAACAAGAATGCACTTACGAGCCCGCATGTTAAAAGGGTCACGACGAGCGGGAAAATCCATGGAGGGAGTTTGTACACGTCCGTAAAGAGCCTCACAATACCGATGGTCGTGAGTCCGGAACTCATGTAAATCGCGAGAGTCTTGCGCACGCCGCGCGATCTGAGTTCTGCGAAGAAGTTCTTAAGTACAGGCATGAACTGTTGTCGAGGGATGTTCGATCAGGATGATCCTGAACCCATAATACGGATTACGTTCGGAATGTGCAATCAGACGAAAAATACGTCAAAGGAACGTCCAGCCGCCGATTCTCAAGCCATTCAGAATCCTCCCCGGAACGAGTCACACTTGATTCTCCTCCGATTTTCGCCTAAGTTTCTTCGGTCGCAGCACTTCAGAATCGTTCCTTCAATCCCTCATGAATCTTCCGCGAACAACATACCTCGTGATTCTTGTCAGCGCGTTTGCATGGTGCACGGCAATTGTAACGGCGCCGTATCTGGCTGCAGCAGCATCGCCGTTGAGCGTTTCCGTCTATCAGATTTTTCGACCCATCTGTCATCAGTTGCCGGAAAGGTCGTTCTTCTTTTTCGGCGAGAAGTTGGCGGTGTGTTCACGCTGTTCATCCGTCTATTTTGCATTCTTAGCGGGAACGTTTGTGTTCCCGTTTCTCCATCGTCGCATCTCTCCCCTGTTCCACAACTCCGTTCGCACCCGGTTTGTTCTCTTCGCTGTGTTGCTGCCGATGCTGTTGGATGTTGTGGGGGAGTTTGCAGGGATTCACGATTCGACATTCCTGACGCGAACGATCACTGGAGCGTTACTCGGACTGGTTCTTCCGTTTGTTATTCTTCCCGCTGCAATCGAAGGCGTGCAGCAGCTTGTCGTTCAAAGATCCGCAGTAAGTACTATCATTGACAATTAGAAAGGATATCCCCATGCAAGAAAAACCCAGTATGCTGATGCCCGCGTTGTACGGAGGCATTATCATGGCAGTGATCGGCGCTGTCCCCGGACTGAACCTTATCAACTGTCTTTGCTGCGCCGGAGTAATGTTCGGCGGATTTATGGCCGTTTTTTTCTACAAGAAGGAATTGCTGCCCGGGATGCCTCCGCTCACGAGCAGCGACGGAATGCAACTCGGCGCGCTTGCCGGCGTGTTCGGCGGTGTTGTCGGCGGACTGCTTTCCATCATCATTCTTAATCTCGCCGGTAACGTAGGCGGCGATATGATGCTGCAGTTTATGGAGAGCTTCAAGGACAATATTCCGCCTGAAGCGTGGGATCAAATGGAGCAAGGGATTCGTGAAGGCGAGGTCTCCGTCTTCAATCTCGTTATCGGCCTCATTATCGATGTGATCTTCGGGCTTGTTGGCGGCCTCATCGGCTACTCGGTTCTGAAACCGAAAAAGCAAATGATGAACATGCAGCCTCCGACACAGATGCCGTGATGACGGTGAACAACGTATTGGGGGCTGAAGCATCTGTTGTGTTCTCCCCCCCGTCCAAAAACGAAGGAGAGAATGACAGGGAATCATGACACAGGGCATGAAAATCGTAATCGCTGAATTTGAAAACGAACTCGAAGCCGAAATCGCTATCGGGCATCTTGAAGCTGCCGGCATCGAAGCGCGTCTCATCAAGGATGATGCAGGAGGAATGCTGCCTTCGCTGCAGCAGACATCGGGCGTTCGAGTCCTGGTAGATGAAGGAAAGCGGCAGGAGGCGGAAGCGGTACTCCACGAGAAGCTGGCATAGTCCCTTTTTCTGACCGAATTGATTTTGTCGGGCTACTTCTGTAGCTTGATCGTGCTGTTGTTGCATTCCCCCTTCGTGTCTGTTCCCAAATCCTAAGGAGTACTCTGCGTGAATCGAGAAATCCACCATTGGCATAGTCCGGGTTTGAACAAAGAAATGGAGATTGCCGTTTACGGCCATTACGGTTTTGCGTTGTTGATGTTTCCGACCGCGGCAGCAGACTATCTGGAATATGAACGATTCCAGTTGATCGACTCGATTGCGCCGTTCATTGATGCAGGTATCCTCAAGGCGTTCTCTATCAACAGCATCAACAATGAATCATGGTTGAACAGTCACATCCCGCCGCCGTACAGGGCAATCCGGCATCAACAGTTCAACCACTATGTTGTAGAAGAAGTTGTTCCGTTTATTCGAAGCAAAACGAGTCACGACACGCCAATCATCACCACAGGGGCCAGCTTCGGCGCCTTGCATGCGGCAAACTCGTTATTTCGCCGACCCGACCTGTTCGACGGCACGATAGCCATGAGCGGCACGTACGACCTGAAATCGTACACGAACGGCTACTATGATGATAATTGCTATTTCAATTCGCCGGCGGACTATCTGCCCAATCTGAACGATGAAGATGTCTTGAACAACCTCCGGTCGAAGCATCACATCTACATTCTTTCGGGACAGGGCGATTATGAAGCGCCGGAGCGATCACTGCAACTCGGCAGAATTCTCGAGGCAAAGGGAATTCCCCATGTAGTCGATTTGTGGGGACACGACATACCTCATGAGTGGCCAACGTGGAGAAAAATGCTGCCGCATGTATTGGGAACGTGCTTCTGATACTCTTGCAACGCCGGCCGTGAATCGCGTCGCGCGCCGCCAGGTTCTTGTTGCTTCTCGTCACCTATCAACGTACCTTTTGTTTGTACTGTTTGCTGTACGGCGGTCCCCTCTTTGCTCCCGCGCGTAAGAACTGCCCCTTCTAAACACGTTCTGTACAAAGAAGTTACCTTCAACTATGTCAATAGCATCACAGATACATGATCGCGCATTTCATCTCCTGTTTCGGAATATGCCGATTCCTTCGTGGGTGTTTGATAGGAAATCGCTTCGTATTCTTGATGTGAACGGTGCCGCTCTGATGTTGTACGGGTATTCGCGGGATGAATTTCTCGCGATGAAAGCAGACGATGTGTGTCCCGATCTCGCGGGACGAGTGCAACATCGTTCGAAGAACGGAGATCTGATCGACGTGGAAGTGACGTCACATGCAACAGAACTTGCAGGATGTAGTGTTGAAGTAGTACTCGCAAAGGATATTACCGCTCAGAAGCGGACCGAAGAGACCTTGCGGCAAAGTTCCGAGTTGCAGGAACTGTTGATGCGCATGGCAACGAACTTCGTCAACATCCCCATCGAAAGAACCGACGAAGCCATTAATGAGGCGCTGGCAACAATCGGGAAGTTCGTTCAAGCCGATCGGGCGTACCTGTTCCGCTACGACTTCGAGACGGAAACGATGAGCAATACGCACGAGTGGTGTGCCGAGGGAATATCCAGGGAAATTCACAACTCGCAGAATATCCCCCACAACCTTGTGATGCCGGATGCTGTGCAGGCACACTGGAGGGGGGAAGTGTATGTCCTTCCCGCAGTTTCAGACCTCCCTGCAGGACACAGTTTCCGCGCGATACTCGAGCCGCAGCACATCCAATCTCTCATCCTCTTTCCAATGTTATACGACAAGGAACTTCTCGGCTTTGTAGGGTTTGATGCCGTCAGGGAACCGCGGCAGTACGCCGAAAAGGAAACGGCTCTGCTGAAAGTGTTGGCGGAGATTCTCGCAAACGCCGAGGTGCGACGGAGAAGCGACAAATCGTTGCGCAGAAGCGAGGATACCTTTCGCGCACTGGTTGAAACTACAAGCGACTTCATATGGGAGGTGGATGCCCGTTGTGTGTACACGTACGCCAGTCCGCAGATCGAAAAAATACTGGGTTACACACCGTCGGAAGTGATCGGAAAAACACCGTTTGATTTCATGGCACCGGACGAGGCGCGTATCCTTCGGCCGCAAGTCGAACGGGTCATGTCTGAAAAGGTGCCGTTTACAAATCTCAGGAACTTGAACGTTCACCGCGAAGGCCATATTCTGGTGTTTGAAACCAGCGGCGTACCAGTGTTCGACCGGACTGGAACCCTCCGGGGGTACCGCGGCATTGATCGTGACATCACAACGAGGGCAAGCGTGGAAGAGGCCCTGAGAGAAAACGAAGAACGGTTGAGGCTTGCACTCATGGCGTCGAGTCAGGGTCTCTATGATCTTGACCTGAGGACCGGCGAGGCGATTGTGAGTCCGGAATACGCCCGCATGTTGGGCTATGAGCCCGACGAGTTCCATGAAACGAATGCGCGGTGGCGTGAACGACTTCATCCGGATGACCACGGGGAAGTAACGCGAATATATGAAGACTATGTGGCAGGCAGGCGAAATGAGTACCGTGTGGAGTTCCGGCAGAAGACAAAGTCCGGCAATTGGAAATGGATTCTCTCGCTCGGCAGGATTGTGGAATGGGACAAGGAGGGTCGCCCCGTACGCATGCTCGGCACACACACGGAAGTAACTGAACGCAAGCGCGCCGAAGAAGAACTTGCAGCAAAGGAACAACGGTATCGAACGCTGTTCAATCTTTCTCCCGCCGGTATCATGCTGCTCGATGCCTCTGGGACTATTCTCGAGGTGAACGATACCTTCAACAAAACGCATCTCTACTCGCGTGCCGAGATGGTTGGCAGGAAGATTCATATGTTGGTGCCGGTGGAAGAATATGCGAGGGTTGATGCCCATCTGAAAAGAATACTCTCCGGGGAAACGCTCGACCACGAAGTCGTAAACCTCAGAAAGGATGGTTCGCCCTGTATTGTCGAGTTGCGCGAAACAGCAATCTCGCTGCCCAACGGGCAACGGGGCATTCTCTCCGTCGTGAACGACATCTCCGAGCGCAAACGAACCGAAGATGCGTTGCGGGAAAGCGAACAGAAGTTCCGGTCGGTTGTTCAGAATGCCCAGGCAATCATCTTCGTTCTTGACAAGAACGGCGTGTTCCAACTTTCCGAAGGACACGCGCTTGCGAATCTCGGATTGCAGCCCGGACAAGTAGTAGGTCTCTCCGCCTTGGAATTGTACAAGAACTACCCCGAGGTGGTAGAGGGCATTCAACGTTCCCTCAGCGGCGAAGCCACAAGGGCAACGGCCAATGTCGAGGGGCATATTTTTGACACGCTGTACTCTCCATACTTTGATCGTAACGGCAAACTGCTGGGTGTTGTAGGCGTGTCCACGGATATCACCGAGCGGATTCGGTCGGAGCAGATGTTGCGCGAGAGCGAAGAACGCTATCGTCGTTTCTTCGAGGAGGATTTGACGGGCATCTTCATCACAAATCCCGACGGAACATTCGCCGACTGCAATCCCGCATTCCTCCGGATTTTCGGATTTGCTTCCCGGGAAGAGGCAATGCGTACAAACGCCACACGATTATACGAAAGCGTCGAGCAACGAAATACCATGCTTGATTTGCTACGCAAGAAGAGGCAGTTGCAGAACTTCGAGTTGACACTCCGCCGGATGGATGGAAGAAAGGTCCATATACTCGAGAATATCGTCGGAACGTTCGACGAACAGGGCAACCTGACCCAGTTGATGGGCTACGTGTCGGACAAGACCGTGCAGAAGCAGTTGGAAGAACATCTTCTTCAATCTCAAAAAATGGAAAGCCTCGGTACTCTCGCCAGCGGCATTGCTCACGATTTCAACAACATCCTCGGTATTATTCTCGGGCACGCTACATTGTTGGGCGAGTCGGGTGCCATCCCTCAAAAGGCGCGGCACCATACGGAGATCATCCAGGGTGCCACTGAGCGCGGGGTCGGAGTTGTGAAGCAATTGCTGACCTTCGCGCGCAAAACGGATGTATTACTCGAATCCGTCCGGCTCAACGAAATCATCATCGAGATGACGACCCTTTTGCGTGAGACATTTCCCAGAACAATAGTAATTGAGACGTCGCTCGAGGATGATATCCCATCGATCGTTGCGGACACGAACCAAATGCATCAGGTGTTGCTGAATCTGTTTGTAAACGCCCGCGATGCAATGCCGACAGGCGGACGTTTAACTGTTTCAACGCATGTTGCGCCTCCTGACGAAATCCGCGAACGGTGGCCGGATGCAACAGAGGCAGAGTATGTTGTACTCTCGGTAGTTGATACGGGTGTTGGAATGGATGAGGCCACACGCGCCCGTATCTTCGAACCGTTCTTCACCACAAAAGAGCATGGCAAAGGAACAGGCCTGGGTCTTGCAACAGTGTACGGCATTGTCCAGACTCACAAAGGATTCATCGACGTCCAAAGCACGCCCGGCCAGGGAACGACATTCATGATATGCTTCCCGGTTCAACCCCGCCGGTTCGACGAAAGCCATGGCTCGCTTCTTTCCGCCGCCAAGATGGCACGCGGCACCGAGACAATCCTCTTCGTGGAAGATGAACCGATGCTGCAAGAAATGGTAACCGAGTTGCTCACGTCAAAGGGCTACACTGTCCTGAGTGCTTCCGACGGGATGCGGGCCTCGGAGATTTATTCGGAACGCAAGGCAGACATTGCTTTGATCATTTCCGATCTTGGCTTGCCGCGCATGGGCGGCGACGAACTCTTCAAAACAATCAGGGCGCTCGATCCGTCGGCGAAGTTCATTCTCGCCAGCGGATTCATTGATCCGATTATCAAAGCCATGCTGACCGATCAGGGACTTCAGCACATCATCAATAAACCGTATCATCCAACCCATATGCTCACGAAGATTCGAGAGGTGTTGGATGGCAACCCTTCCACAACGTAAATTCGCTTGTGTCGTCTGAACTCCAACGCCTGCAAAAACAAGTAATTTCATGCCGGGCCTGTCCCCGACTTGTCCGGTGGCGCGAGAGAGTCGGCAAAGAAAAAGTCAGGCGCTTTTCAGAGGAAGAGTACTGGGCAAAACCCATCCCAAGTTTCGGCGACCCGAAGGGGCGCCTGTTGCTCGTCGGCCTCGCCCCGGCAGCGCACGGCGGCAACCGGACCGGGCGCATGTTCACCGGCGACAACAGCGGCAACTGGTTGTACAGAGCCCTCTACAAAGCAGGATTCGCAAATCAACCGACATCTCTCCATCGTGATGACGGATTGAAACTTGGCGACTGCTACATCACAGCAGCACTGCGTTGCGCACCGCCTCTGAACAAGCCGACTCCGAAGGAAATCAGCAATTGCCGCCCGTTTCTTCTCAAAGAAATTGCGTTGCTGAAAAACGTCCGGGTTGTTGTCGGGCTTGGCAAGATCGGTTTTGAAGCCGCATTGAATGCCTTTCGTGATGCCGGCAAGATTGAGTTCAAGAAGAAGCCGAAGTTTGCGCATTGCGCTGTGCACGAGTTTGAGGGATTGACCTTCATCGCCTCATTTCATCCGAGCCAGCAGAATACATTCACGGGAAGATTAACGGAGAAGATGTTGGATGATGTGTTTGTTTCGGCAAGAAGGATTTTAAGGTTGATTAAGGCGGAAGGATTGTAACTCCCGCCTATCTTTTCTATCTTTATTGCATTGAATTTGTTGGCATTGTTGATTTCTTGCAGGTACCATCATGAGTAAACTTGCTTTGGTCTTATCCGGCGGCGGAGCGCGGGGCGCGTTCCAGGCCGGGGCGCTTGTGGAATTGCTGGAGTATTTTGAGCGAACGGGGAGACGCATCAACATTCTTTCGGGCACCTCGGTCGGCGCGCTGAACGGCATGAGTATCGCGCAGGCTCCCGACCTGAAAGCGGCACGGGTAGAAATCGAGACCCAATGGAAGAAGCTGACGAACGACGACATCTACAAGGTTCGCGGCTGGGAGATTTTCAAGCTGATTGCGAAGTTTGCAACGCATCGCATCGAGAAATGGCCAACACTTGCCGGCGTCGATTCCATTTTCGACAACACGCCGCTGTACAACAAGTACGTCGAACATTATCTCGACCTTGACGCCATCCGTTCACGGCGAACGGTTGACGATTTCTTCGTCTCGCTGACGTCGCTGCACACCGGCGCCGCATATCTGCAATGCCTCACCACCGAACCCGACTTGCAGAAAGCAAAAGAGTACATCATGGCCTCGACGATTACCACCGTTGCCTATCCGCCGGTGAAGACGGTTGTTGTCGATCCGGAAATCCCCGAACATTTGCAGGACACGCCCCAACTCTACGCCGATGGCGGCATCTCCAACAAAACTCCTTTGAAGACGATTCTGCAAACCGGCGACATCAATGAGTTGTTTGTCGTCAACACGTATCCTTCATATCCGAACAAGACGGAGGAAAGCATCAACCGGAATTTCCCGAATGTGTTTTCGATGCTGATCCGCACGGCGGTGGAGTTGCTGCCGAACCTCTATTTCCGGCGGGACATGGAATCGGTGCAGGATGTGAACAACGACATCGAACGCTGGAACACGCTGAAAGCAAAACTCCTCGGCACAGTCCGCAACGATGCCGACCGGGTACGGCTTGAAGAATTGCTGGCGGAAGAAGAGCAGAAGTTCTCGTTCAAGCAGGGCAACAAGCAGATTATCAATCCCGTGATCATTGCGCCGGACGAGGAACTGCCTGTGCAGGATACCGAGTTCGTTCAGCCGAAGTTAGGCGAAACGTTCGAAATGGGAAGGGAGAAGGCGAAGCAGGTTCTTGCAGGATTGGAGGAGCGGGGAGTTTATAGAGTTCGCGGGGTTGAGAGTTTGTAGAGGTAGCTGCACAAAAGCCCGACTTTCGCCGGGCTTTTTGATTTTATGCTGATGGCTGTGTATGCTACTTCGTCAGCACCAACTTACTCACCTTGTTCAACCGCACACCTCCGCTCATATCCGTTGCCGTGAACCTCGCAAAGTACACGCCGCTCGCCACAGCGGATGCATCCCACATTGCAGAGTGATACCCTTCGGACTTCGGGCCGCTTACGAGTTCCGTGACCTTCCGGCCCAAGAGATCGTAAACCACTAACGACACTTGCGCCGCCTCAGGGAGATCGTACTTGATTGTGGTAGAGGGATTGAACGGGTTGGGATAGTTCGGATGAACGGCAAACACCTCAGGCAAACCGTTTGGTGCGGTTGCATGAGCCAATTGCTTTGCCAATGATGCTGCCTCATCCACCACATACCAGCGTTCAAGATCGATGCGGCCTAACTGTGATACCCCGACAGGCTGAAGCACAAGTTTGAGTTGTCGGTTGCCGTGATTGAGCGCGGTCTGGAACGTCACAAGTGTGTCGTCGCCGACGTGGAAGGTCCGGAGATTCTGTACAACATTCCCCGTTGCGGCATCGCGCAAGGTCATGCGGATGTTGATGCCGTTCGGGAGTTGACCTTTTGCCGTAAACAATGTCGTCAGCTTCATCATCCCGGTTCCCGCGAATGGCTCCGTGGAAAGCACATTCTCGAACTGCGAGAGAGTGATACGCGCTGTGTCGTTCATCTCCGCAAACCCGAGCCGCATTTCGTTCGCTTGAGCATCCAGCACGGCAATGTGCAGCGAGCCGTTGCGAAACATCAATCTGCCGCCGCGCCCTTCCGAGGTCAACGGCATGCTGTCCCCTTCCTCGTTTTCGTCCGTCATGGTGATACCTTGGCGCTGAATGGCGTACGGGGCTGTTGTGCCGCGCGAGACGAGATACTCAAACGAGTTCGCCAAATAGCCTGCGCTGAGTGTCGGGTCAACGCCTGCGCCCCTCGAAGCAACCGAACCCCAAGCGCTGGGACGGCCGCGCACGGTGTACATCAACGGCGTTTCTGTTGTCTGCCACGCTATTGTGGCCTTCAGTGTCCCGATGCTTCCGGTAACGCTTGGTTTTACATAGCTTGCCGTTGTGTAGTACGGCACCCACGTTGCCGGATAGCTCCACGTTTGCGTGTTGCGCTGCGAGTACTGTATTACGCCGGTGACAAACTCCCAGTAGTAGGCCTGCCACGTTACGCCGATAGTATCGCCATCAAGCCCCGCATTCACCAAGGCAATACACGGCGCGTTGAGATATACCGATTCATCACCTTCAAGAACTGTTTGCGGTATTCCTGCTTGAGGCCAGCCGGGGTATGCGATAACCGGCCTATACATCACATTGTTGTATTCGATATACGCAAGATGCCACGTGTCAGGTGTATTGGCATAAGGCGAAAGTGAGAACGCGGTAATACCGCTCCCGAGATTTGTTATGCCTGAGGTCGAGTTGTCAGGCATCCACATGATGCACCGGAGTTCATCCAAATCACAATCATACCACGTGACAAGTGTGTAAAACGCTGTCGTGTACTTTTCACTCCCTTCCCGTGCAATACCGAGAACAGGTCGCGCAGACTCACCCTGCCCCAGCCACAGTGAGCCGAGTTGCTCGGGGCCATAGGTAATGTTTCCGTTGAGATCAAGTTCACAGACATAGATTCCGTGTTCGCTTTCATCCGTTGCATAAATTTCATACGCGATACGAATTCTGTGCTCTTGTGCATCGGGCATTTCGCCGTCTCCAAACACACCGCCGCCTCCAGTGGCCACCTCGGGAACATAGATAATAGAGGGGTCACGATACCGGCCCTGTTCAGGATAGCCTTCAAATATTGGGCTTACCAATTTCTCCGGAGCCCACGATGTGCCACTGAAGTCCAGCGAGCGTGTGTACCAGATGAGACCCGCCGATTGATATACCTTGTGCCAGTAGCCGAGATTGTCGCGCGTGATTTTTCGCTGGTTATTGAATGCCACGGCTTCAGGCGAGGAGGAGGCGAGGTGGAGCTTGTAGTTCGCTGTTGCCATAGCGCCGGAACTCGTAAAAACGACACCGGTTTGGGCAGCATCGGCGTTTTGATATTGCACGCTCGAACCCTCCCAGTTCCGAAAATATGCTGAGTAGTTGTTCCCGTTGATGGTAAACGTGTTCGGGTTCGGGGCTCCCACGGAGTAGTAGGGCTTCAGTGGATCTTGCGGATCCGGGACTTGGTTCAAGAACACGCCGCGGTATTCGGAAGTTGTCGAAATCGTCCACGGTGAGCTGTTCGTTTTGAACGGTGCCGACATACCCTGACTTCTATTCTCGCCACCGTACCCAACTACATCTTCCAACCACGGGTCTTTGAACTGGATGGTCCCCGCCGCAGATGGGACATCCCAAAGTTCGGCTTTGATCGTTGCCTCACAGAATCCTCGATGGTGAAACGTGAAGCTATTTTCCTGTGGGTGGGGATAGATCGGATAAGCAGCATAATTCGCATATCGAATCTGGTCAAGAACATTTGCCGTTACTCCTCTATGGAATTTTTCGCCCAAGCCCGCAATGTTCGGTTTGATCTTGAGTTCTTCGCCGTGACTCATGGGGATAGAACTACCCGGTGATGCCCAATCACCCGATGTTAAAGACCCCCACTTGTAGCCAGACCATCGCCCAATGGTGTCTGCAGAAAAGCCCGCAAGAGGTGTCCCGTCCTCCTTGCGGGCGTACAGCGACGCAAATTTGGGATATCCGTACTTGGCTGTTGTAACGGTTGATGAGGTGATGGTGTCGCCATCAACAATAATCCTGACATACACATACGTTAAGTCATTGATGTCATTGTCTATCCACATTTTCCGTCCCTCCATGCCTGACCCGCTATGTATAAGAATCCAATTTCCAACACCATCGACTTGTTCATACCATCGGTAGTCGTAACTATTGTAATTAGTTTGCAGAATGCCATCAAGATAGAATTGAGCCGAATGCCATGCGGCCCACTCATTCTCGCTCCGCCAGTAGATGTCATCGTGAATGACGCATGCCTCGTAGCCGACCCCCGTGATGTTACAGGGTACTTCTTGGGCAACCGCGCCGACGCAAGCGAAGATCAATAAGACTGATACGATAATAGTTTTCATGAGAGAAATCTCCTTTTTCGTCGTCAATTGAACTGCATTGCAGAGAACCGGTGCTTCGAGGAGCCGTCATCCTTGACACCTTGCACCGGAATGTTTGCGCATCAAAAGGCATTTGTTCTTCGCATGTCCCTTTTGATTCTTAGTTTGCTGTTCATTAGATTAACAGAGGCAGATAAAAAGGCGTACGCTGACGCCTTTGGCGTCACGCAGAGCACAGCCAATTTATATGCCCTTTCTGCTGCGGGCGGCGCTGCAACGTCGCCCGTAGTTATATGAATTTCATCATCATGCGATATCACCGCCTTCCCATTATGATGAGCGCTCGATCAGAAAAGAATCCGCTCACCGTATACCCAACCGCAACCACCATGTCCTGGGACACTGCCACCGATTCAAAATAGTAACTTGATGGAATCTCTGTGGCCATTCTCCAGCTCACACCGTTGAAGTGAGCCAGTCTACCATGCCAGCCTACAGCAACAATATTGTTATCCGTGCTTCCGCGAATCCTCCTGACAGAGACCGATGGGGGTACTCCTTCCATCTGGTGCCAGGATGGATGTCTATACCGCCAGATGCCCACGCCCGAAACGTAGGTTCTGAACCTGTTCACTGTCCAGACACTCCCGATAGAGAGTGTCGAATACCAAGAGAGTGTATCACGCGCACCCGCAGGCGAAAGAGAGAGAAGTCGAACGTCATTGGATGTTCCGCCGACTGCAAATACCACCGCATTCCCATTCAATGGGTTGGTGAACCCCCATACGTCAACCAAGTTTCCCGTCGTCCCGCTCTCCAAGCGCCGCCACGTGCCGGAAGGACTTCGGATTGCGATTCCACCTCCATTACCAACCGCATAGAGCTCTCCAGTTGATGAATTGCCCCATAGCTTGTTGATTGACACCGGCGTGCATGTCGGCGCGCTCTGGCTCCCTCCATTCCAGCGAACAACTTGCGACCCATCCATTCCGATCCAAATATCTGTCGGGCTGAACGCAAAGATCGATTTTGTCGGATACGAACCCGTCCCCGATTGGCCGCAAAAGGTGTAGAATTGTATTCTCATCAACTGCCACTCCCTTCCATTCCACTTCACCAAGTTGTACGCATTGGGGTCCCAATTTCCCAAGCTATCCCGCTTGTAAATTTCGCCAACCGCATACACCAACGTATCGTTGATAATGGCCACATCGTACAGCACCGAGGAACTGCCATCTCCCAATAGCACCGGCGGATCAAAAAGCCAGGCATGAGATGTGGTGTCCATCGTCGTCACCTGCGCGCTTGCGCTGGTTTCTATCACGGTGGAGTTGTCGTTGAGGCGTTGCAGTTGGTAGGTGTATGCACGGTTGGGGAGTAAACCCTCGTCAATAACCAGAGAGTCAGAGGTCAGAAGTCGGAGGTCAGAAACACGTTGGCCATCGCGCAGCAGGCGCACGGTGGCGGGGAGTTGCGTTGTTGTTGGCTTCAGCCAGGCTTCGGTGCAGCTTGCGTCAACAGCAGTGAGCGAGAGCGTCGGCTCGGGCACAACGGGCGGCTCCTTCTTGCACCCCTCGGCAGCAAGTAAGCCTAACACTATGGGAAAGAAACAGAGAATGAATGCACGTAGATTCTTCATCTTCACCTCTAAGAAAAGTGGGAGTGTGGGAGTGTGGGAGTGTGGGAGTGTGGGAGTGTGTCCCTGCTCAAGCCCTGCGCCTTACCGGACCCACATCACTCCACGTCAAAGAACGAAGTGTTAAGAATAATTGAAGGCAACTCTGGAGTTGTCTTTGACTGTGGGCAATATACATCTGTCTCAAAGAAGAGTCAAGAACAATCGTAAGAATGGGCGAAAGAGAATTGCTATTTTGTGTTTGGCACTACGTCGTATCGCGTGTTGCGGTGTTCAACAACTCCTCACGCTCTCAGCTTAATCCTGAACGTCGTCCCTGCACCCGGCGCGCTTTGCTTCACGAACAACTTCCCTTTGTGGTAATCTTCAATGATCCGCTTGGAGAGGGAAAGTCCTAATCCCCACCCGCGCTTTTTCGTGCTGTAGCCGGGGCGGAACACATCCTTGTGATGCTTCGGGTCGATGCCTTTGCCGGTATCGCTCACGTCGATGGTTGTCGCCCGCCCCGATTGCTCGATGCGGAAGGAAATTCTCCCCGCCGGCCCCTCCATCGCGTCGAGAGCGTTCTTCATCAGGTTTTCGATCACCCACTCGAACAATTCCCGGTTGATCTTCGCGTGAAATTCTCCCGGCGTGATAATCGCAAGCTCGATACTCTTGCCCGTCTTCGGGATGCGGCGGGAGATGTAGGTGATAACGCCCTGAATCACTTCGGTGAGATTCTCCTGCTTCAAGTCGGGACTTGAGCCGATTTTGGAAAACCGTGCGGCAACTTTATTGAGCCGCTCGACATCGTTGGACATCTCGCTCACCGTTTCACGCAATTCGGGATTTCCGCCTGCATGTTCCTTCGCAAGTTCAATCCACCCCATCATGCTGGAAAGCGGCGTGCCGAGTTGATGCGCCGTTTCTTTCGCCATCCCCACCCAAATATTGCTTTGCTCGCTTCGTTTGATGTAGCTGAAGCCGACGTATGCGAGGAGAATGAACACTGCCGCCAATCCGATCTGCACATACGGCAGCCAGCGCAACTGACGTATCAAATCCGACTCGCCGTAATGCACAATGCTCAGCACAGTGGAATCTCCCAACATCGCTTTGATGGGAATGTTCTGTTCGTCGAGCTTGGTGATGATGGATTTAAGGAATTCTTCCTGCTTGTCAGGTGTAAGAGTTGTGTCAAGCGCAACGTTGCGTACACTGGCACGAAGAGGTTGGATGGGATTATTCTCCGCGTCAGTCAGCACCATCGGAAAGTCAATCGTGCGGATGATTTCATCGAACACAAAACTGATGTCGCCGGAATTGGACTTGTCGCTGGCGACATATTCGATCGACTTGACATAGAGATCAACAATCTCCCGCTCCTTCGCGAGCAGCTTGTCCAGCATGCCGCGCGTGTAAAACAACATGCCCACCACAATAGCAATGGCAGTGAGCAGAAGGAAGATTTTGAAGTTGAGCGTACCTTTCACGACATGCCGGCCGGTTATTGGGCGTAGAATGTTTGATCGCGCCGCGGGCCGACCGAGACAATGTGAATGCGAGTGCCCGTAAGTTCGGCCATGGCAACGAGATACCGGCGAGTTGCGGGCGGCAGGTCGACAAACTTTCTGACTTCTGAAATCGGAGTCTTCCAACCCTCAAACTTCTCATACACCGGCGTCACACTTTCGAGCGTTTTGACATCGGTGGGGAATGATTTCAGCTTCTTGCCGCCGACTTCGTAACCGACGCAGATCTTGATCTCATCGAACTCATCAAGCACATCAAGCTTCGTAATGACGATTTGTTGAATGCCGTTCACGGCTGCCGAATAGCGCAGCGCAACAGCATCGAACCATCCGCAGCGGCGCGGGCGGCCTGTTGTTGCGCCGAATTCGTGTCCGATGCGGCGGAGTTTTTCGCCGGTGTCATCGAGAAGTTCTGTCGGGAACGGCCCGTTGCCGACACGCGTCGAGTACGCCTTCACAATGCCCGTGATCGTATCAACGTACGTCGGTGGAATGCCGAGTCCCGTACACGCCCCTCCTGACGTCGGGTTGGAGGATGTCACGAACGGATACGTGCCGTGATCAACATCGAGCAGCGCGCCTTGTGCGCCTTCGGCGATGATTTTCTTCCCTTCTTTCAAAGCAGAATTGAGAAAGAGGGATGTGTCGGTAATGTACTCGTCGATGGACTTGTCGAATTCCTGATATTCGGCGATGATGGCATCGACATCCATTTTCGTTTCGCCGTAGACTTTGGTGAGAATTTGGTTCTTCTCTTCGATATTGGCCTTGAGCTTCTTGGCGAGAATGTCGCGGTCGAGCAGATCGACGATCTTGATTCCGACCCGCATGAACTTGTCGATGTAGGCCGGGCCAATGCCGCGTCCGGTTGTACCGATGTTGTTTGCCGATTTTTCCCTGATCGTATCGAGCATCTTGTGATACGGCATGATGAGATGCGCGTTGTGGCTGATCAGCAGCCGGCCTTTGATATCGATGCCGGCCTTCTGCAATTGATCGATCTCGCTCATCAACGCTACGGGGTCAATCACAACTCCGTTGCCGATGACGCATGCAATGTGTTGGTGAAATATTCCCGACGGTATGAGATGAAGAACGTACGTTTTCT
This sequence comes from Bacteroidota bacterium, assembly GCA_019637975.1. Taxonomy (NCBI): domain Bacteria; kingdom Pseudomonadati; phylum Bacteroidota; species Bacteroidota bacterium. The sequence goes on from JAHBUR010000011.1 coordinate 97,979, forward strand.
CGCCGATGCACACCGTGTGTCCGGCATTCGCGCCGCCTTGATAGCGGGCGACAATGTCGGCATGCCCGGAAAGCATGTCAACGACTTTTCCTTTTCCTTCATCGCCCCACTGGGCGCCGACGATTATGTGAACGGGCATATTATGTTCTGTGTTAGATAATCCTGGACAACGTGTGACTTCTCAAGCATCCGGCAAATACCTGCGTGCGAGAATGTTGTAGGTGGTATCGACGTTCCGGATGTAGCGCGGGGTGAGCTTTCCGGAATGAAAATTCCAGAAGTCCCTTCGCCATCGCGACCACCAAATGTTGCTCCACAGATGCATGCTGTACATTCCGCTGAAGTCTGCATCGCATTTTTTGAAAAGCGCATTAATGCCCGCGGGAGTATAATCGTGGTGGAAGAATGATCGTTGGGGTTCGATGTGAACAAGGTCGGGATACTTCAGGCTGAGTTGATACGGCAGCAGTGAACTGTGTTTATTCCAGCTTCCGTCGAATGCCGTCTCCATCTCGCGAAGCCACGATCTGCCGAATTCCGCCTGCGGTTCCGACATGATAATGGCGCTGCAGATTGAAGGCCTCGATTCGTTCGTTGTTTCATCACGAAAGTCGGGTTCGCGACCCAGCACAAACGGCTTTTGCATCAGCCGCTCCGGAAGCGGGTTGACGAACAGTGTGTCGACGTCGGCATAGATGCCGCCATACTCAACCAGTTTCTCAAGTCTGATGAAATCCGATACGATGGCGTAACTGAATTTCCTGCTCCAGGAGCCCGGAATCTTCTTCTTCACAGACTCTTCGCGGGCTCTGTAGGCTGCTCCATCGAGCTGAACAGGGGTAATTCTCTCCTTGATACTATCCCACAGTCTGCCGTAGGGTCTTTTTAGAAAATGGAAAAAAATCTTGTCCGGCTTGTTCACCTGCAAACACGACTCGATGCAAAGATAGAACGCCAGATGAAACGGCTCGGACTGCTTGACAAAAACAAAGTGAAACTGGTTCGGAATTCGAGAATTCAATGTGTGTCTCTCACTGTACATGCACCGGCGGAGTTTGCGCTACACTCTCCCCCTTCGAGATCGTTGAGGGGGTCTCCGGGCACCGCAAAAAAAAACCGACCTCTCTGTGAGAAAGGTCGGACATTAAGCTTTCAGAATCAATCATTTTTTGAAACTTGCCGCGGCATCGGCAGCCGAGGGGTACGTTGCGAGAACGCCGGTAAGCTTGGTAATCTTGATAAGGTCGAGAATCTTGTCCGAGGCGCCTGCAATAGCGAGTCTGCCCCCGGCTCCCTTCATCGTCGAGGCGCCTTTGATCAGCATGCCGAGCCCCGAACTGTTGATGACGTTGACACCGCTGAGGTCGATCACAACGTGCTTCTTCTTGGCATCAATCAACTCAACCAGCTTGTCGTTCAGTGTGGAGGCATCCGGTCCGCCCATCAAGTTCCCTTCAATGGCAATGACCGTTGTGCCGCCTTGTTGTGATGTTTTGAATTTCATGGACGTTCTCTTTCCGGGAGTGTTTCTACCCGATAAGTCGTGTTTGCTTCTTTGTCCGTTTCGACCACTCCAATACTGTTGCGCTCGCTATGTAAATGGAGGAATACGTTCCTGTAATAATGCCGATTGTAAGGGCAAATGCAAAACCGCGATTCACTTCTCCGCCGAAAATCAGCAGCACAACCAGCACGACGAAAATAGTTCCCGAGGTAATGATTGTGCGGCTGAGGGTTTCGTTCAGGCTTTTGTTGATCAGTTCGTACGCTCCCATCGACTTGAAGATTTTCGAGTTCTCTCTGATACGGTCGAAGATGACCACGGAATCGTTGACCGAAAGGCCGACGAGTGTCAGGAATGCGGCGATCATATTCTGGTCGATTTCCAGATAGAATCCCGGCGTGATGCCGTCGAAGATGGAGATGACGCCGAGCGTAACAAGCACATCGTGGAACAACGCCACAACGGCGCCGACACCGAAAATCCATTTGAAGCGAAATGCCACGTAAATGGTAATGGCTATCAACGATGCGATAACGGCGTACAATGCGTCACGGCGGAGTTCAGCACCAATCTTCGGACCGATCTTGTCTTCCTTGGTCACTTCCTGGGCATTATCGGGAAACGATGTGAGCAGCCCCTCTCTGATCTTGTCGCCGATTGTTGTGCCGAATCCCTGTTCCGTCGTTCGGACAAGAATGTCGCGATCGCTGCCGAAAGTCTTGATCTCCGGCTTTTCAAGTCCGGCTTGCAGCATTGCTGTTCGAACATCACCAACATCAACAGGTTTGTCGAACCGGACGACCAGTTCCGTTCCTCCGAGGAAGTCAATGCCGTAATCCAGCCCTTTCATGAACAAGGAAACCATTCCGGTCAGAATCACAATTCCTGAAACAACAAACCAGAAATTCCGCTTTGCCATGAAGTCAATAGTTGTCTTTCCAAAAATCCGCATGTTACGAAGTCTCCTGAAGAATGCTTAGCCGAAGCTGACTGCCGTGCTCGACTTTTCCGTAAGAATGTTAAAGATGACGCGAGTAACGAAAATAGCGCTGAACATACTCGCGAGAATACCGATCATCAGCGTAAGCGCAAAACCCTGCACCGGCCCCGTTCCGAACTGAAAGAGAATAACGCCCGTAATGAATGTTGTCAGGTTCGAATCAAAGATGGCCGTGAATGCTTTTTGGTAGCCTGCATCAATCGCTGCGCGCAATGTTTTGCCTGTTGCCTGCTCTTCGCGAATACGTTCGTAGATGAGCACGTTGGCGTCAACGGCTACGGCGAGCGTCAGAATGATGCCCGCAATGCCGGGCAACGTGAGTGTACCTTGAAATGCGGCCAACACACCAAGAAGCAGAATCAGGCAAAACAGAACGGCCAAGTCTGCGACGGCCCCGCCGGTCCGGTAGTACAGAACCATGAAGATAATGGTGAGCAATGTGGCAAGGCCGGATGACAAAAGGCCGCGACGGATCGAGTCTTCACCGAGTGACGGCCCGACAGAACGCTGCTCGACGATTTCGACGGGCGCCGGAAGAGCGCCGGCTTTCAAGACAATTTCAAGGAGCCGGGCTTCTTCGAGGTTTTCCATCCCTTCAATCTGCGAGTTGCCGCCGATGATTTTGTTGCGGACGTTCGGTGCGGAAAACACCCCGTTATCCAGCACGATGGCAATCCGTTTGTTGATGTTTGCTCCGGTAATGCGCGCCCAATCGCGTGAGCCTTCACTATTCATCTCCATCGTCACGATGGGGGCGTTGTTGTTCGGGTCGAGATTGGCGCGGGCATTTGTGATAACGCCGCCTGTCAGTTCCGGCGTTGCCTTCACGGCGTAGAGGGTGAAGTACCGCTTGCCTTCGCTCACAAAGCGAGGCTTCGCGCTGAAAAGGAACTGCATGTCGGCGGGAATCAAGCGTTTCACGTCTTCACGTTCGAGCATGCGACGCACCTTATCTTTGTTCTCCTCCTGCACAATTGCCTCACCGGGAGCCCTGTTATCCACGAGCGCAACAGAAAACCACGGATGCTGTCGCCTGAACTGCTCGGGGGTCAACTCGCCTTCCGGCGTAAGTTTCTCTGTATCGGCTTTCAGCAACTCGTTTTCCTGCGTCGTATCGACGGGGGCCAGCAAGGTATCGGCAGCCAGCACTTTATCAATTGCCTGCATAACGGATACTACCTGCTCCGCTTCCTTCAACAGCTTGAACTCCAGCAGGGCGGTGCCTTGAAGCAATTGGCGGACTTCGCTTTCCTTGGTTACACCGGGAAGTTCGACGATAATCCGCGATGCGCCTAATTTTTGGATTGAGGGCTCGGAAACGCCGTACTGATCGACGCGGTTGCGTACAATCTCCATTGCGCGGTCAATCGCTTTCTTCGTTTCATCCTCAAGAAAATCAGCAATATCGTCATTACTGTCGCGCAAACTTCTGTAGTACCGGCTCATGCGAATTTGCCGCTCTTCCATTTTCCTGCGGAGAATGGAAACGGGAGATTCGTCGGAGCGCCGGACTTCATCGGCTACATCCTTGATGATTTGAGTGAAGACGTCATCTTTGTTCTTCGCCAGATCTTCAATCAGCTTGAGAACGTTGACCTCGAGCACGACACGCATGCCGCCCTGGAGGTCGAGACCAAGCTTGATGCGTTTAGATCGTGCCTCGCGAATCGCCTCCTCGTTCTTCTCGGCAAATTCAAGACTGTCCGCACCACTCAAACTGCTGAGTTTCTTGTGGAACGAATAATCCGTATAGGTTGGCCACAGATGGTAGATACCAAGGGCCGCAACGGCAAGTATGACAATAATTCTGAACCGATACTTTCGCACTACAAACCTCCGGGATTCAAAAACAGGAACTGAAGTGTGGAAGGAAACGCATATCTCCAAAATAAAGCCTTCAAATGTAAACCAATCGGCGGAGAAAGTCAATAATTAGCGTTGCATTTACAGGCCCTTTCGGTTATATTTGTTGCACTTTTGTTTGTATCCGTCCACATTTAGATCAAGGGTTTCTTACTGTTATGCCTATCATGACCCGCATGCGGGAAAGCATGCCAGTTATTCTGTTCGGCCTCCTTATTGCGTTTGTGATTACTATTGTGTTTGAATGGGGGATGGACTATCTCGGACTCAGTTCGGGAGGACGCCCGGCAGTTGTCGGCTCAATCGACGGGAAAGACATACCGCTGGATGAATTCTCCGAACTTGTACGAAATGTCACCGAGAATCAGCGGCAGCAAACCAACATCGACCCCGACGAAAACCAGATGAAGCAAGCCCGCGACCAGGTATGGCAGCAGCTGGTCAACCAGCATCTCATCGAAAGTCAAATTAAAAAGCTCGGCATTACGGTAAGTGATCAGGAGATTGTTGACTGGGTGCGGGGTGACAATCCTCCCGAGGACCTCAGGCGGAACTTTGTTGATTCACTCGGTCAGTTCCGGCGCGATGTGTACGATCAGTTTCTCCGCGATCCCAACCAGTTTATTCAAGATCCGCAAGGGGTCAACAAAGCGTATGGAACCAAGTGGCTTGCCGACTTCGAGAAGAATCTCCGCGTACGTCGCCAGCAGGAAAAACTCCAGAGTCTTATCACCGCCGCCGTGCGTGTAAGCGAGAGTGAAGTACGAAGACGATTCGACGAACAGAGTATCCGGTACGACGCATCGTTTGCATTCTTCGATCCGAATGTGTTTGCGACGGATGATGAAATTACCGTCACTGAATCGGATTTGAAAGCGTATTACGACGAGACGATTGAGACATACAAGTTCGCAGCAAAGCGCAAGCTCAAGTACGTGACATTCCTTGACCATCCGACCGCCGCCGATACTGCCGGACGGGTGGCCGACCTTGAGGATGCCCGGCAAAAAGCCGCCAGCGGCGTAGATTTCCTCCAGCTTGTCAATACGTATTCCGACCGACCAGACAGCGGAACCTGGTTCAAGCACGGGGAGTTGAGCCCGAATCTTGAGAATGCAATCTTCTCGGCAAAGGTTGGCGAACTCGTCGGGCCGATACTCGAGTTCGACACTTACCATCTCATCAAGATACTGGAAGAACGAAAGGGATCGGCGGAGTTTGTCCGTGCAAGCCATATTCTTTTTCAACTCACGGATGCCGATTCAAACGCGCTGAAAGCGACGGCGATGGAAGTTGCCCGCGCAGCGCGAGCCGGAGCCGACTTCGCGGCCTTGGCGGCGAAACATTCCGGCGACCCGAGCAATGCCCAGAAAGGCGGCGACCTCGGCTGGTTCGGCAAGGGACGTATGGTGAAAGAGTTTGAAGATGCCTCATTCAAGGCCCGCATCGGTGAAATCGTCGGCCCGGTTCGAACGGCGTTCGGATTGCACATTATCAAGCTGACGGGACGTGATTCGCGTGAAGTGAAAACAGCGAGCATCGTTTCAAAAATCACCGCAAGCATGCAAACCAAGAATGATGTAACGGATCGCGCACGTGATTTTGCTGCCATTGCCCGTGAATCGGAGTTTGTGAAGGAGGCAACGGCCCTCGGCCTCGAACCGAAGGAAGCTGAAATTCAGGAGAAGAGCGGAATCATTCCCGGTCTTGGCGTGAATGAAGCCGTCACCAAGTGGGCATTTGCCAACAAGGTCGGCTCCGTCAGCGATCCCTTTACGGTACCGAACGTTTGGGGCGTGTTTGTTATTGCAGAGGCAACGGATGCCGGCGTCCAGCCCTTTGCTGATGTCAAAGAGTCGCTGAAGCCGCAGGTTCTGAGGAAGAAGAAAATAGAGAGGGTGAAGGAGGTCGCGTCAGACCTTAAGGCAAAACTCTCGCCGTCGGACAGCGTGACGAGACTTTCGTCGCTTGATTCACGCGTCCAAGTTCAACAAACATCTCCGTTTTTGCCAATTAGCGGGGTTCCCGGAGTAGGCCGCGATATTGTTTTCAATGGCGTGATTGAAGCGCTGTCAGTTGGACAGATATCGTCTCCGTTCGCTGGGGCGAGGGGTGTGTATATTGTCCAGCTTATTTCAAAGACTCCGTTTGATGAAACTGCATACGAAGCCCAGCGGGAAACAATTCGCAACCAATTACTTCAGGACAAGCGAAGCCGCTATGTTGCCGAATGGCTTGCAAAATTGAAGGAAACTGCTAACATAGAGGATAACAGGGATCAGTTTTACAGATGATTTCCAGAGAGGTGGGTTATGAACGTTGTTCGCCCGCCTGCTCACCGTGTCGCACATGCGACGCCGCGGGCAGGCCTCTTCGTTGCAGCGGTTCTGGCGTGTGCGTTCCTCTCGCAAGCCCGGGCGGCAGACTTCAAACTCTTTTCAATTGCGCTTAAGGGGAGTCTTACAACAGGCTCCCAGATCTTTCTCGATCCAAATTCCTCAGACGAGCTTCGCCGCGCGCAGTTTTTCTCCATCGACAAGACGTGGGGCTACGGTGTAGAAGTACGCTACCGCTTCCCCGAATCCGACATTGCTGTAGCCCTGTCTGCTGATTATCTCCGTACAACACAAACCTCGTTCATCAGGCTTTCCAACCGGCAAATTCCCGTTGATGATGGCTACCGGGTGATCCCTGTTGAAATGACGGGCTATTTCATTATTCCGTTTTCTGGTGAAGTCATCGGCGTGTACATTGGAGGCGGAGGCGGGGCGTATTTTGGCCGGAGGATCTACAGAATCGGAAACACGGAAGCCCCGTCAATTGATCAGGGGGTCGGGTACGGCATTCACGTCCTCAGCGGCGTGACATACCGTCTGCATCCATTTGTGCAACTGTGCGCCGAGATGAAGTTCAGGGATCTGCAGTTCAATTCTGTCAATCAATTCTCATCACCTCAGGCCGAGTACGGCTCGACGCTTGTTCAAGTCAGCACGCAACCGTTCGAATCGCGGGTTCACACAGACGGAATGATCTTTCAGGTTGGCATTGTGCTTGAGTTGTAGGTATTTGTGAATCCGTCATCTCCGCATCATCCCTCGTTGCACGAGGAAGTTCACCCCGCATCTTCGTTACCCTTGCAGGAAGACCTTCGACACAAACTGTCCGCCAAGTATGATGTGGTTGAGAAGGAGTATGGTATTGCGGGAAAATCTGTCACACTCTTGAAAGTCCGCGACACCAATGTTCTTGTCGATGCAATTGATCCTGAGACGTTCTCCGAAGATGAGCGACTTCCTTACTGGGCGGATGTTTGGACTTCTTCGCTTGAACTGGCCCGGTGGTGCCTTGAGGACGGGGTACTTCGAGGGAAGCGCGTTCTTGAGTTGGGTTGCGGACTGGGACTTGCCGGAATCGCCGCTGCACAAGCTGGTGCAATCGTTACATTTTCCGATTATGAAACTGACGCGTTGGATTTCGTACGGTACAATGTGCAACGCAACCTTCCTGCTCACGTAGTAGAATCAAGCATCGACGTGATCCAATTCGACTGGCGCCGCCCTCCCCTTCTTGAACCGTTTGATGTTGTGATCGCAGCCGACGTTGTGTACGAGCAAAGAATGTTCGCCGCAATCAAACACGTGTTGTCACTGCTTCTTGCCCCAAATGGTATTGCCGTTATGACCGAACCCGGACGCTCTGTCGGGGAAATGTTCTTTGCTTCTTTGAAGGATAGTGAATTCCGTATCTCGACCGGGATGACGTCTGTCGAGAGTGAGGGAAAGACAATCGCCGTCGTCCGCGCGATGATTCAGAGAACGCACCGGGAGTAGCCATGTCCGAGCCTCTGCAGCGGAAAACACTCATCTACCTGACTGGTTTCATGGGAAGCGGCAAAAGTACGATCGGGCCGATTCTTGCCAATACGCTCGGCTTCGAGTTCATCGATATCGACAAAGCGATTGAGCAGCGGCTCGGCAAAAGTGTGAAAGAGATCTTCCAGAGCGAGGGAGCGGACTTCTTTCGCACAACGGAGCATGATGTTCTTGAAGAAATCAGCAAGCGCGACCACATCGTTGTTTCGTTGGGTGGAGGATCCTTGGTCGATCCTGCGAACTTTCATCGGGTCAAAACTTCAGGCCTTCTCATTTACCTGGAGTCCTCTCCTGAGCATCTTCTCAAACGGCTGCAACACAAATCCGACAGGCCGGTTCTTGCCGATCGCGAAGGGGGTCGTCTTGAGTACGAAGCGCTTCGCGAACGCGTGATGAGCTTGTATCGTGAGCGCGAGCCGATCTATGCACAGGCCGATCTAACAATTCATACCGACCAGAAGAAGGTCGGCTTTACGGTGGACGAGATAGTGAAAAGACTCACGCGCCACGGCAGGTAAGTTCGTGCGCGTCCCCACAAATCGTTGCATTTCAACGAGTTAATTGCTATATATAGCCATGAAATTTCACATACTATAGGGGGAGTAGCGTGGTATCGTTCTCTGAAGCGAGGCTTCATGAACTGCTGCACAATTTCAAGGGGAAACGCGTTGCTGTCGTCGGCGACTTGATGGTGGACAGGTATTACTGGGGCACAGTGGGCCGGATATCACCCGAGGCTCCTGTACCTGTTGTTGAAGTGATTGATGAACAGGTCCGGCTGGGCGGCGCCGCCAATGTGGCAAACAACATTCAGACGCTCGGCGGCGAGCCGATACTTGTCGGGTTGATCGGCAAGGACCATCCGGGTGATATGTTTATTCAGATTCTGAATGAGCGGAATCTCTCCTCAAAGGGCGTCGTGGTTGACGCCGGCCGGCCGACAACAATCAAGACGCGGGTCATCGCTCACGCGCAGCATGTTGTCCGCATCGATAACGAATCAAAAGCGGAATGCCCCGAACACATCCGTCATTTGATTGTCGATGCCGTGAAGTACAACATTCACGAACTTGATGCCATCATCATTGAAGACTACAACAAGGGCGTCGTCACGAAAGAAGTCATTCACGAACTTGTTGCCGTGGCGAAAAAATACAACAAGATTATCACGGTTGATCCGAAGTTGAACAACTTTTTTGAATACAAAGGTGTTACAGTATTCAAACCCAACAGGCGCGAAGTGGAAGAGGCAATAGGCGGCAGGCTGAAGACGCAAAATGATGTCGAGAACGCCGGCAAACACCTGCTGGATTCGCTTGAAGCGGAGAACATCCTCATCACCCGCGGCGAAGAGGGCATGTCGCTCTTTGAATCAAACGGCGGCATCGGGCATGTACCGACGGAAGCGACCAACGTGCAGGATGTGTCGGGAGCCGGAGACACGGTTGTTTCAACCTTGACGATGGCCCTTGCAAGCGGAGCCGGTATCCGTGAAGCATCGGTTCTGGCTAATTGCGCCGCAGGTGTTGTTGTTGCGTCGGTCGGCATTGTGCCGATATTGCCCAGTCAATTGCTCGAAGCGGCGATGCGTTTTTCACCAAACGGGCAAGGCCGATGAGCAAAGTTCTTGCGCTGAAGTCGCTCGTTGCCTTGCGCAAGAGGCTTCGCAGACACAAAAAGAAAGTCGTGTTCACCAACGGCACATTCGATATTCTGCACCGGGGGCACGTGGAATATCTCGCAAAGGCAAAAAGGTTGGGTGATGTGTTGATTGTCGGCCTCAATTCTGATGCATCGATCAGGCGAATCAAGGGACCGAAGCGTCCTATCAATTCCAATGCAGACAGGGCCGCCGTTTTGAGCGCTCTCGCTTCGGTTGATTACATTTGTTTCTTCGGTGAAGACACGCCGCAACGCATCATCTCGAAACTCGTACCCGATATTCTTGTCAAGGGTGCCGATTGGAGTATTGACGCTATTGTGGGGAGGGAGGTTGTTGAGCGACACGGCGGTACGGTGAAAACCATCCGGCTGACCCCGGGGCGCTCGACAACAAACGTCATTCAGAAAGTATTGGATGCTTACGGGGGAAAACAGCAGTGATGCGGCATGTTGCCGCGAATTCACCAACGACGTTCGTGTGGAAGTGAATAGTGAAGAAGTTCCTTAAATGGCTTGCGTACTGTGCGGCAGCGTTCATCATTCTGATCAGCATCCTGGCCGGGATAACACAAACCCAATTCTTCCGGAATACGCTCCGTTCATTTGCTCAAGCGCAGCTTGACTCTCTTCTGGATGCCGACATTCATCTCGGCAACATTCAGGGCAATCTCATCTCCGGATTCTCCATCGATTCGGTTTCGATCGCAGTTCAGGGAGAACGTGTCATTTCCATGGACCGGCTCGACATCCGGTACGATCTGCTTGAGATTCCTTCCCGCAAAATAAACGTCAGCACGCTCACCCTCATTCAGCCGCGCATTCAATTGCTCTGCGGCAGGGATAGCATATGGAATTTTTCGCGCATGATACGGCCCGCGCCGGACGATACCGCATCCGGCCCGTTCGATTGGCCTATTGCCGTGAACAGATTTGAAATCAAGAACGGCTCTCTCAGGCTTGCGGATTCGGCAAGTCTCGCGGAATTCGATCATGAAACCACAGGACCCTACTTTGTGGAATACCATGATTTCGCTCTCGACAATCTCAACTTGGTGCTGAACTCCGTCCTTGTCGCAACCGATTTCAAACGCGCCAATTTCAAGTCAATGTCCTTCGTCTCAAGGACCCCCGATGTTACAGTAAACCAGTTCTCGGGCGAGTTCCGCGTGACAGATCGGGAAGCGGTAGTGAAGAATCTGAAAATCCAGACTTCCCGCTCGCAACTCACGCTGGATGCGTCAATGAAGGATATTGACCTGCTGGCCGGCATTGAGTTGTCAGATCTCAAGGCAAAACCCGTTGAGCTTGCCTTGCGGACGAACAGGCTCGACCTCGCCGAACTTCGCCGCTTCATCCATCAACTCGATTTTCTCGACGGCCAGATAACAAGCGAAATCGTTGCGTCGGGACAGTTCGGCCGGTTGGAGGTGCAACAAATTCATCTGAACTCGCGGAACACGAACCTCCATCTTGCAGGCTTTGTCTCCAATCTGCACGACCCTGATCGTTTGCTGCTCAACGTGAAATGTCGCGAAAGCGTTATTGACTACAGCGATGTTCTTGCGTTGATGCCCTCGTTCGAACTTCCCGACTATACGTCCATCGGCCCGGCAACCGTCGAGTTTGATTTTAACGGTGAACCGCTTGATTTCAGTACCGATCTCACATTCCAATCACAAGCCGGCGCGATCTCGACAAAAGGAGCCAAGCTCAGGATTGGCGGTCCGGAAACCCTCGCGTACCAGGCGGAGATTGTGACACGCGGGCTTCAGCTTTCGCATCTCATACAGAACGAGAAAATCAACGGAGAGCTGAACAGCGTATTGCGACTTGAAGGGCACGGAACCTCTCTCGACGATCTGACGGGAACAGTTCAACTCGTGACGGATTCATCGATGTTCGCTGGGGAGGTTGTCGGGCCTTCGGAAATCTTCTTCACTTCTGCAAACAAAAAACTTGAGGGGAATATTCACCTTGCATTCGGCTCGATGCGCACGCAGTTGCAGGGAGAACTCGACAGATCAAATACAGACGTGCCGGAATTTCACGTCGAGGGGAAGGTATCGTCACTCAATCTTGCCGAGTTGCTGGATGACGATTCACAAGTCAGCGACTTGACAATGACGCTTGAAGCTCAGGGAACCGGGCTGCGGTGGGAGAGAATCAACGGCAACTCGAGAATTGCTCTTTCCTCTTCACGATACAGGGAATACCGGATCGATTCGAGCTTGGTGTCGCTTGCGGTTGATCAACGCGATCCGATGAACAGTTCCATCCGAATGACTTCCGATGTCGCGGATTTTTCGATCAACGGCAGGTTTGATCTCGACTATATGGTCGGATTGATCCGCTACGAAGTCGACAATCTGCGGCTCGCAATCGGCAGACGTTTCAGCGCGCTCGACTCGACGCTTGTTACGTCGTTCGACGAGGCGGCGTTGCTGGCGAAAGGCGAAAGGCTCCGTTCGGAACACAAAGAACTGGATGCCGCGTATACGCTGACGGTAAAGACTCTTGAGCCCGTCTCCATTCTCACCGGCAACAGAATGTTCGACGCAACCGGAACCATCAGCGGATCGTTGAAAGGGAATTTCGATGATCTTCAAGGTGAGGCCGATGTTATGGTGGCGGAGTTTTTCTACGGCGACGCCGACGCCGGCATGCTCGTGCAAAACGGGATCGCATCGCTGCGATTCAATGATCTCAAGCCCGTCAATCCTCTTTCCGAACTCACCTTGCGTGTCCGTGTTGATGCGGGAAAGATGCACATCAACCGCACAAAGCTCGATACGCTGAAGTTCGGCATCTTCTACGATAAAGAGTATGCCGGTTTTGTGGTGCAGGCTGACCACGACAAGGACACCCATCTGAGAACCAGCGGCCAAATCGGCGTGACGGACGAAGAGATACAGTTCATTCTGACCAACCTGTTCGCCGGATACAAGGATTTCATGTGGAAGGCTGATGACGGCGCATCTGTTGCGGTGAGCAGCGGCGGTATGCGCATTCAGCACGTCACGTTCCGGCGAGACTCGCAGAGGATTTCCCTCAACGGTGCCATTGAATCGGAGGGAAGGTTGAACGTTGTTCTTCGCGGAACAGATCTGAATCTTGAACAACTCAAGTACGTTCTGCCGGAAAAAGAGCAGGGGAACAACAAGCGGCACTTCGAAGGGCTTGCCGATTTCGATGTAAACGTGAAAGGTACGCTGTCGTTTCCTCTCTACGACGCGAAACTTGGCGCCCGCAACGTGTTCTACAGCGGGTTCCCGTTCGGTGAAATTCAGGGCATACTCGACTACGAGGATCAGAAGCTTGCCACGACGTTGCTGATAGATAACAGGCAAGATAAAACAAGCGGCCAACCCGATTTGTCGGTTACCGGGGTTCTGCCGATTGATCTCGCGTTGACGGATGTTGAAGAACGCTTGCCCGCCCGCCCGATGGAATTTACCGTGTACTCCGACGGCCTGCAGATGAGCTTGCTCGATCCTCTCCTCCCGACATTCAATGAACTGAAGGGGATCCTCAAAGCTAATTTCAAGGTCGGTGGCACGCCGCAGAGGCCGAACTTTACCGGATCGATGAACATCGAGGAGTGTTCATTCCTGTTTATGCCGAACAACATGTTTTACAGGTTGAGCGGAACATTCAAACCGGACGGTGAACGCATTAAAATTCTCTCCGCAAAAATCCGTAACGTGGAGAGCGACAACCGGCCCGGCCGCGAAGGAGTCATCACCGTTACCGGCGACTTTGCGTTGAGCGAGCTTGTGCCGTCCGATTTCAATTTCGATATCAGCGGGCAACTGCTTGTTGTCAACAGAAACACCCGGACATCCTCGCTGGCAGTGTACGGCGAGTTGCCGGTGGAAATCGCGCAGCGGGGACTTCATTTTTCAGGAGATGTACAAAATTCGTTACTCAGGGGACAGGTTCTCGTACGCAATTCGACGCTTGCATTTCCACCCACCGCCTCGACGGCGCGTGAAGATACCTTCTACATTCCTCTCAGGGTTGTGGATGATACAACGAAAGTTGTCGAGTCCGAAGTTGCCGTCAGCACCGCCAGGTACTTCACAACAGGACAGCGCAGCGCGGCGGGCGAGCAGAACGGAGAAACACGGTCACGTTCATTCATCGACGGCTTGCGTTATGATTTGAGTGTGGAGTTTGCCGGAAGCAACAATGAAGTGCGTATGATTTTCAATCCGACAACCAACGAAGAACTTGTCGCGAACATTACAGGCAACGCGGCAATTACCGAGGACGGAAAATCGTGGAACGGAGTCATGGATGTCCGCCGTGCATCATACAACTTCTACGGCAAACGGTTCGACGCCGAAGGAACGATGACATACACGGGCGACTTCCTGAACCCCGAGTTGAATATTACGGCAACCTACCAGGGCTCCCGCAAATACACCGAATCATCAACAGAAGAGAACGTTATCGTAACGTACAAGATTCTCGGTACACGCTTTGCTCCGCGGCCGGAGATTTCCATGACAATCGACGGAGTTGACTACTACGCCTACAAGGAGAGTCCCACCTCAAACGACGTACAATCCGATGCCCTCACCTTTGTTATCACCAACAATTTTCCGTTGACGCGAGGCGAGCGGAACAACATTGCCGAGCAGGTCGGGCCGACTGTCGGTGCCGGGCTCCTCGGCGGGGCGACCTCGTTGCTTACGAGCACACTTGCCGAGTTTCTTCGGAATAGAACAGGTTTCATCCATTCCTTCGAGTTCCGTTACGACAGAAGCGGCTCATTCGGCCAGAGCGCCGATGTCCGACTCGGCGGCACGGCATTCAAGGGTTACTGGCGGTACGGGGGAAAAATACTTGAAGATCCGTTCAGCAACGCCAACTTCAGCATTCTCTACTCGTTCGGCGATATTTTCGACAGACCGGCCCTGCGGAATTTCATGGTGGAACTGGAACGAAAGGTGGATACCATGACGTTGTTCGGATCAGTAGATGCAAGGAAGGAAATGACTTCCGCGCGGTTCTTCTACCGCATTTCATTCTAATAATCGGAACGTCGATTGAGACGTTCTCTACGGAGTACATTATCAAACACATCAAAAAGAAGCTGCTCGGTTTTCTTTCCGAGAACCCCACGCAGGCATACACCCTCAAAGAACTTGTCAAGCATCTCAAGATCAACGCAAAGGATGAATACAGCCATCTGCGCTCGCTCGTGGATGAGCTTGACCGCAAAGGCCTCATCCAATCCGATGAACGGGGACGGGTAGGGTACGTCAAACAGAAGAAAGCGAAATCCGGAAAACAGCAACGCCCGTCAAACAGGCTGGTCGGAACGCTGAGTGTCACGCGGCGCGGGTTCGGCTTTGTCAAAATTGAAGGCACGGATACCGAGGTCTTCATTTCCGAAAAATTCATGGGCACGGCATTACATGGCGATAGGGTGGTGATCGCCCTTCTTGCACAACCGATGAGAAGACGGGAGCGGAATGATCGGGAGAAAGCCGAAGGAGAGATTATTGAGATTGTCGAACGACGAACAAGTACAATTGTCGGTACGTTGGAGCGAAGCCGGAATTTTTTCTTCGTCAAGCCTGATGATGAGCGCATCTCGCGCGATGTGTATGTTTCGGCGGAAGATGCGAAACAGGCAAAGCACGGCGACAAGGTTGTGGTGAAGTTGTTTCCCTGGGATGATCCGGCCCAGAATCCCGAAGGAACCATCATTGAAACGCTCGGGCCTTCGGGCGATGCGCGGGTGGAAGTGTTGAGCGTGGCACGCAGTTTCGGCTTGCCGATGAGTTTTCCGCCTTCTGTTGAACAGGAGGCAAACGCTTTGAGTGAGGTTGTCTCCGCAAGCGACATTGCTCCGCGACTCGATCTCCGCTCGACCGTTTGCGTAACCATCGATCCGGAAGACGCCAAGGATTTCGACGATGCCGTTTCATTCGAGCCGCTGAAGAACGGGAACTACCGGCTCGGCGTTCACATTGCCGATGTGAGCCATTATGTGAAAGAAGGCTCTGCACTCGATGCCGAAGCGCTGCTGCGCGGAACAAGCGTGTATATGGTCAACGAAGTGGTTCCGATGCTGCCGGAACGCCTTTCCAACAACATCTGCAGCCTTCGCCCGAACGTCGACCGCCTTACCTACAGCGTGCTGATGGAGGTGACGAAGAGCGGGAAGATCGAGCAGTATCAGATTGCGAAGACGGTGATTCATAGCGCACGGCGTTTCACGTACGAGGAGGTTCAAGCCATTATCGAGCGCGGGAAGGGTGAGCGCTCCGACATGTTGCTGCCTCTGCACAAATTCACACAACTTCTTACCGCTCAACGCCGTAAGAAGGGAAGCATCGACTTCGATACGGGCGAAGCCAAGTTCCGGTTCGATGCACAGGGCTTTCCATCGGCCATTATCAAAAAAACACGACTTGACGCTCACCGCCTTGTTGAAGAATGCATGCTGCTCGCCAACAAGGTCGTCGCCGAACATATCGGCAAGGTCAGAAAGGATGAACATGAAAGGCCGTTCGTCTATCGGGTGCATGATGTCCCCGACCCGTCACGGCTTGAAGATCTCGGCAGTTTTGTGAAGCAATTCGGCTATTCGCTGGACACAAAACACGGGGTAACGGCATTGCAGTTGCAGAAGCTGCTCGATAAGGTGAAAGGTTCGGAAGTCGAAACCGTCATCAACGAAGTCGCTCTCCGCTCGATGGCAAAGGCCGTGTACTCCGACAAGAACATCGGGCATTTCGGGTTGGCGTTCAAACACTATACACACTTCACTTCTCCCATCAGGCGGTATCCCGATCTCGTGGTCCATCGCTTGTTGCATGAATACGAGCAGGGAATGGGAGCAGGACGGCGCGCGGCAATGGCAAAACAGCTTCCCGCGATTTGCAGGCAATCCTCCGACCGCGAAAGGGTCGCGGCCGAAGCCGAGCGCGAATCGGTCAAAGTCATGCAGGTGGAGTACATGAAACGGCACCTCGGTGACGAATTCGAGGGGGTGATTTCAGGCGTGACGACGTTTGGCATGTTTGTGGAGATTAATGACCTGTTGGTGCAGGGTTTGATTCGCGTTCGTGATTTGGAGGATGATTACTACCTGTTTGACGAAAAACGATACCAACTGAAGGGACGCTCACGCGGCAAAGTGTACAGACTTGGCGACACTGTGCGCGTTCGAGTAGTCTCCGTCAACCCGGAAACTCGCGAGATAGATTTCGTTGTTGTACGATAAACCGGCGGCAGGCATCACGTGTCATACGGCCGGGGGAGACGCCTCCCTCCGCCATTCTTTCGTTGCATTTTCCGCCTGACTTTGTTAGTATTTTATTGATGTTCTTTTCATCAGTTTGTGAGGACTATATGAAAGAGAGAGGGGTCTTGCTGAAGGGGCTTCTGCTGCTGGGATTGTTGGTGATAGCCGCAACAGGCCACGCGCAGGATGGTTTGTTCGGCAAGAACAAAGTGCAGTACACGAAGTTCAACTGGTACTTCATCCAAACTGATCACTTCGATATCTACTTTTCCGATGGCGGCGAGAAGATAGCCGAATTCACCGCTTCGGCTGCCGAGTCTGCTTATGCATCCATCAGAAAGACATTCCGCTACCAGCTCACGAACCGCGTTCCGCTTATCGTCACGAATTCCCACAATGACTTTCAACAGAACAACGTTGTCAGCGTGTATCTTGAAGAAGGCGTTGGCGGCGTGACGGAATTGTTCAAGAACCGTGTGCTTGTTCCGTTCGAAGGAAACTACAAGCAGTTCCGCCACGTTATCCATCACGAGCTGGTTCACGCCGTCATCAACGATATGTTCTACGGCGGCTCCATCCAATCGATCATTGCCAACAATATCACGCTTCAACTTCCCCTCTGGCTCAACGAAGGCATTGCAGAGTACGAGGCCCAGCGATGGGAGACGGATTCCGACATGTTTCTGCGCGATGCAACAGTCCACAACTATCTCCCTCCGATCAACAGGCTGGGCGGGTATTTCGCCTATCGCGGCGGACAGGCACTCTGGTGGTACATTGCAAACAAATATGGCGAGCAGAAAATCGGAGACATCCTCAATCGGATCAAAAGTACGCGAAATGTCGAGGCAGGTTTCCGCGGGGCGTTGGGATTGAGTCTTGAAGAACTGAATGAACGCTGGCAGAAGGAAATGAAAGTTCTTTACTGGCCCGACATTGCCAAGCGCGAGGAACCCACCGATTACGCCCGCAGGCTGACCGACCACAAGAAAGACGGTAACTTCTATAATACAAGTCCTGCTCTTTCCCCGCAGGGCGACAGGCTTGCATTCATTTCTGATCGCAAGGATTACTTCGATGTGTTTGTGATGAACACGATCGACGGGAAGGATATTGACAAGGTAGTAAGCGGGCAGACAACGAACGATTTTGAAGAATTGAAGCTGCTTACACCGAGACTCACATGGTCTCCTGATGGAAAGATGATTGCGTTGGCGGCAAAAGCCGGAGCGCAAGATGCTATCTTAATGGTAGATGTTGAAAACGGCCGCAGCGAGAAACTAACATTCGATCTGAACGCAATCTATTCTGTTGATTGGTCCCCGCAGGGGAACAGGCTTGCCTTTGTGGGGAACAGATTCGAACGTTCGGATATCTATTCTTATGATATCGATTCAAAGAAATTTACAGCGCTGACTGCGGATATTTTCTCCGATTCCGACCCAACCTGGTCTCACGACGGAAAATACGTGTATTTCTCCTCTGACAGGCAGGATTACATCCGAGGGGAGTCGGTTGATATGGCAACGTTTGATTTCTCCCACCGAAATCTGTACCGCGTGAACACGGAAACGCTGGAAATCGAACAACTGACGGATTGGCCGTTCAGTAACGAATCTTCCGTTGTGGTGTCGCCGGACGGAAAGAAGATTCTGTTTGTTTCCGACAAGAACGGCATCAGCAACATCTACGAGATGGTTCTGGAAACGAAGGCAACACGCCCCATCACCAACTCGCTGACCGGCGTGTATCAATTGTCGCTGTCGCGTGACGGTTCGAAGCTTGCGTTTGCTTCGCTGCATCATGCCGGGTTCGACCTGTTCCTGATGCGCAATCCATTCGAGCGTGAGTTGAAGGTGGATGAGTTGGAACTGACGGAGTTCTTCAAGGCGGAGCGTGCCCAGCCTTCAGATCCGGAGGCGAAGGACACCGTTGGCGTTGCCGCGGCGCCCGCCGATTCGGCCGGACTGTACGGCAAAGATATTGAAATCGATTTCAGCGGATTTGCGGGCGATATTCTGCCCGATAATGTTCCTTCGGATTCGACGATTGTATCACGACTACCGAGAATTGCCGGGAATATCGACAGCGAAGGACGATACAAGGTCAACAAGTACAAGCTCAATTTTTCGCCCGACATCATTTACGGCAATGCCGGATACAATACGTTCTACGGCGTTACCGGCTCGACGGTGATGGCATTCAGCGACTTACTGGGCAACCATCAAATTGTGTTCGTTACCAACTTGTTGCTCGACTTGAAGAACAGCGATTATGCCCTGCAGTATCTCTATCTTCCTGAACGGATCGATTACGGATTTACGGCATTCCACAGCGCCCGCTTCGTGATTATCAATGATGTGTTTGGCGGAAGTCTGTACAGGTTCCGAACGTATGGCGTTTCGCTTAATGCACAGTACCCGATCGACAGGTTCAGACGGTTTGACGCGGGATTGAGTTGGTTCAATATCTCTCGCGAGAATCTCGATCAAATTTCCGATCCGACGCAGAAGCGGACGGTTGTCGTCCCTTCTCTCGGGTATACACATGACAATTCATTGTGGGGATTTACGGGCCCGATCAACGGTACCCGCTATTCGTTGAATGTGTTCGGCACACCGAAACTCGGTTCGGCCGGACTCAGTTTCGTTAATGTGACAGGCGACTACAGAACTTACCTGCGTCTTGGCCGGCAGTACAACATTGCGCTGAGACTGGCGGGCGGCGGCAGCTTTGGCCGCAATCCGCAAAAGTTCATCATCGGGGGCGTGGATAATTGGATCAACCGGACATTTGAAGGGGGCTACATTCCACTGGAGAATGCCGAGGATTATATTTTTCTGCAAACCGGACTTCCGCTTCGCGGCTATAACTTCAATGCCGGCATCGGCTCGAAGTACGGCTTGTTCAACTTCGAATTCCGTTACCCGCTGTTTGCATTTCTGCAGGCGGGCCCGCTTCCTATCGGGTTGCAGAGCATCAACGGCGCCATCTTCTTCGATATGGGTGCCGCATGGAACCGGGAGAACGAGTTCAAGGCATTTACAAAAGATGCACGCGGATATACCGTTACTCGCGATCTGCTCATGGGTATGGGAACGGGCACGCGCATCTACTTCCTCGGCTTTCTCGTGAAGCTCGATGTTGCATGGGCATGGTACTGGAGCGGATTCAGCGAGCCGAAGTACTACCTCTCGCTCGGTACGGATTTCTGATTCTGCGAGTGGGAGAGAACCTCATAAGCCCCATCATTCGGTGGGGCTTTTTTGTTTTCCGGAAAGCCGGCAAAAAAAAGGGTCATCGCATGGATGACCCTGAGTAAACCTGGATGAACCTGGTCGGCTACTTCACTTCCTTCTTCACTTCGTCTTTCTTATCTGTTGCCTTCTTGATCATCTTCTTCTCTTCAACAGCTTTTTTTCCGACGGCCGGCTTTGCTGCGGACTCCTTGACGGCATGGTCAACATCGGGCTTGCCTTGTTCCTTCTGTATCATGAGGTCGGTTGCCTGCTTGACTGTTTCTTTCTTTCCGGTCATAGTCTTCACGGCTCCCGCCGCTTTCTTCTCGACTGCCGGCATTGCAGGGGCATCCTTCACCGGCGGGTCGACATCCGCCGTTCCTTCTTCTTTCTTGATCATCTCCTCCGTTGCCTGCTTCACCGGCTCTTTCTTGCCGGTCACTGTCTTGACGGCTTCCGGACCTTTCTTCTCCGCCCCGATCTTTGCTTCAGTGGCTTTTTTCTCCCCCTGCGTTTTTACTTCCGTTGCCTTCTCCTGTAGAGACGTTTTCGCCGCAGGCTTGGGGTTATCCTGCGCTATTGCGCTCGCTGCAAACAGCATCGCAACTGCAACAACCACACTCTTCATGATACATCCTCTTTGATAATGGCTAAACAAAAATGATGAATGAGGCTCGCTCACTCGTCATGCTAATATACCGGCAAAAGGTTAAGTCCTTGTTACGTTGGCGTTAAAGATGCTTAATCAGAATTGTGTCAATTGATCGGAATGGTTACTGTGAACCTGCTCCCCTTGTCAATCTCGCTTTCCACGGTAATGGTTCCCCTGTGAATCTCCGCAATCCACTTGGCAATGGAAAGGCCGAGTCCCGTCCCACCCATCTCCCGCGAACGAGCTTTGTCAACACGATAGAAGCGGTCGAATATCTTGTCAATATCCTGTTCAGGAATGCCGATGCCGTCATCTTCCACTTCAACCAACGCCGAGCCGTTCAACCGCTGAACGGAAATCGCCACGTGCCCGCCTCGGGGAGTGTATTTGATTGCGTTGTCGACGATATTGAGAAAGAGTTGATGCAGTCGTCCCTTGTCTCCCACAATCGTCACGGGTTCAGTGTTTTTCAGCTCGACGTGAATCTGTTTGGATTCGGCGAGCATTTCGCTGTCGTCAAACAGATCTTTGATAAGAGAATCGAGATGCACTTCTTCAAGCTTCAGGTCAAGCACACCATGATCGGCCTTGCCGAGTGTGAGAAGGTTGTCGATAATCGACTTGAGGCGAAGTATTTCTTCAAGTGTGCTGGACAGGATTTCACGGTATTCCGCCGGAGTTTTTTCGTTGCGCAACGCAAGCTCAATCTCTCCACGCATAATCGTCAGGGGCGTGCGCAATTCATGCGATGCGTCGGACGAGAACTGCCGGGTTTGCGCAAACGAGCCGTGCAAGCGGCGGATCATTTCGTTCATTGTGCCGACAAGCCGCCCGATTTCATCGTCAACGTAGCGTGGAGGGATGGATTGGTCGAGATTTTCCGCCGTGATCTTTCTTGCGCGACGCGTCACGTCATCCACCGGAGCAAGCGCCTTGTTCGCGAGATACAATCCGCCGAGAACCGAAAGGGCAACGGCAATGGGAATGAGGTACAGAAAGATTGCAAAGAGATTCTCCAGCACATCTCCCAACTCGCTCAGCGAGTATGCGACAAGTATCGTAAAATTCTGATCCTTGTACATCGCTGTACGCAACTGTTCGCCACCCAACAGCGTCGTTACAACGATCGTCGTGTCGAGCGGAAGTTCGTCGGGGGCGGCAAGACTGTCGGACCCGAGACTATAGTTGCGATAGATGACATCGCCCTTCTTATCCTCCACCTGAATGAACGTCTTCTTCTGGCTGACGAGAGAATGCTTGAAGATGTGATTCCAGATTTCGTCGGCTTCTTCTGTTTCGGGAGGTTCGGGCAGCACCGGCCCGATGAACCGTTGCGGGAATGTCGTCGATTTCTTGCGCAACAATGCATCAATGGACTGCTTGCTCGGCTTTACTTTGCTTGCCTGCGGCGAGATGAAATCCTTCACCCAGCGGACTTCGCTCTTGAGGGAGATGTCGAGATTGTTGGAGAGCTGGTTGCGTGTGTAGTAATAGGCGGCAAGCCCGAAGGCGACAAGCGTAACAAGCACAAGCAACGTATACCAGACGGTAAGTCTTGTGCGGATGGATTGATACCAAAACGCCACGGTTTATCCTTCCTTCATCACATAGCCGACACCGCGTACGGTGTGTATCAGCTTCGGCTCGTATCCATCATCAACTTTGTTCCGGAGGTGATTGACGTACACGTCAATGATGTTCGTGCCTGTATCGAAGTTGTAATCCCAGATATGCTCGGAGATGATCGTGCGGCTGAGCACGCGATCACGGTTGCGCATAAAGTACTCCAGCAGCGAGTATTCCTTTGCCGTCAACTCGATTGTTTTGCCTGCCCGCTTGGCCTTGTGCGTAACGGTGTCGAGTTCGAGGTCGGCGACTTTGAGGATGGTGGATTTTTCCTGGGCACCGCGGCGGAGCAGCGAACGCACACGCGCCACAAGTTCCTCGAACGCAAACGGCTTCGTCAGATAGTCATCCGCGCCACTGTCGAGACCGGCAACTTTATCCTCGGTGGTCGCTTTCGCGGTCAGCATCAACGTGGGCGTTGTTTTCTGTTTTGCGCGTACCGCCTTGATGAGTTCCAATCCGCTCATCTTCGGCAGCATCACATCAAGAATCATCACATCGTAGTTCTCGTTCAACGCCATCTGCAACCCCTTTTCGCCGTCGTGGGCCACGTCAACGGCGTAGTGTTCTTCCTCCAGTCCCTGTTGGATGAACTTGGCGACCTTCTTTTCATCTTCCACAACCAGTATGCGCATGGACGTGTGTACGTTGAGTGTGGGTTGATTGTCTTCCGGCACGTTGCCTCCGCTCTTGATTTCAAGCGAAAAGTAAATCAATTTTTGAAGAGTTGCAAAGGTCGGCTTTGGAATCTTTCCCCGTTTCTCTCTATATTTTGTCAGCACATTCTGAAAGACTGATGAAACCACACCAGCTACTCCTGTTTATCCCGCTTCTGATCTTCACCGGCTGCATCCAAACCATCGCCGTCCGCTCCGTGGGCGGCATCGTGGAAGAGGGCTACGACGCGCTGACCGAAGAATCCGATCTGCTGTTTGCCGAACAAGCATTGCCGGGCAACATCAAGCTGCTCGAGGTGATGCTGAAGAACGATCCCGACAACGAGCGGCTGCTGAAACTCTGCGCAGAAGGTTATGCAAGCTACGCATTGGGATTTGTGGAAGATGTTGATGTCGAACGGGCGAGAGTGTTCTATCTGCGCGGAAGGGATTACGGATTACGGATTCTGGAGCAGGACAAGGATGTGAAGAAGGCGCTTGCCGGATCAGCGGACGATCTGAAAGCCGCGCTCTCAAAGAAATCGAAGGATTTCGTACCCGCGGTGTTTTGGACTGCATTTCCGTGGGGAGGATATCTCAACATCACACTTACGGATCCTGAAGCAATTGCCGCAATCCCGAAGCTTGAAGTGATGATGAATTTTGTGGCGGAAAAGGATCCGGCGTTTTACCACGGCGGAGCGCATCTTTTTCTCGGCACGCTCTACGGAAGCCGTTCGCGGTTCCTCGGCGGCAATCCCGAGAAATCAAAGGAACATTTCGAAGCCGCGCTGCGTTTGAACGAAGGCAAGTTCCTCATGTCGCATGTGTACTACGCAAAGTCGTATGCGTTTCAAACGCAGAACGAGGAACTGTTCGACGAGCTGTTGAAGCATGTTGAGAGCGCATCGCTTGACATACTGCCGACCTTCCGTCTCGGCAACGCGATAGCGAAGAAAAAAGGCAGGATGCTGATGCAGATGAAGGAAGAGTTGTTTTAGTCATCCAAGGCATAGACGCAAAGGTATTTGATGAAAAAAGGAATTCTTGTGCTTGGCTTCGTGCTGTTGGCATTCGGCACAACCACAAATGCTCAACATATCATCAAGTTTGCTTCGCTTGCTCCCGACGGCAGCACGTGGACAAATGTTCTGCGCGAATATGACGCGGCAATCCGCAAAGAAAGCGGAGGAAAGCTGGGTTTCAGAATCTACCCCGGTGGCGTGCAAGGCGAGGATAAGGATGTTATCAGGAAGATGCGGCTGGGCCAGCTTCACAGTGCCGGCTTGACGGGCGTGGGACTCGGTGATATTGCGTCGAAGGTTCGCATTCTCGATTCCCCGTTTTTGTTCAACAACGAAGCGGAGGTCGATCACATCTACACGACTTTTGCTGAGGAATTTGACAAGGCATTCCGCGACAACGGGTATGTGCTGTTAGGATGGGCGGAAGTGGGGTGGGTGTATGTCCTGACGAACACGCCTGTTCGCACGCTCGCCGACATGAATGGTGTGAAGATGTGGATGTGGGAAGGGGACAAGGTTGCGGAAGCGACCTTCCGGGCTTTAGGCATCAGCCCGATTCCGCTCTCCGTGATTGATGTACTCACCTCGCTGCAAACAGGGCTTATCAACGGAGCATACACCTCGCCGCTCGCAGCGCTGGTGCTTCAGTGGCATACACGTGTAAAGTACATGATGAACCTGCCGCTCGCAGATGCCTCCGGTGCCGTGGTGATGACGAAGAAAAAGTTTGACGAGCTGCCATCGGATTTGCAGGAAATCCTTCTGCGCAACGGCAGGAAGTTCATGCGTGAACTCACGGTAAAATCACGCCAGGAGAACGATGC
Organism: Bacteroidota bacterium; assembly: GCA_019637975.1. Taxonomy (NCBI): domain Bacteria; kingdom Pseudomonadati; phylum Bacteroidota; species Bacteroidota bacterium. The sequence continues at coordinate 123,163 of JAHBUR010000011.1, forward strand.
CGCCATCGCAGCAATGAAGAAAAGCGGCATCCAGCTTATTGATGTGCCCTCCCAGAAAACGATCGACGAATACGTCGCGGCAGGCAAGAAAGCGCGGCAGTCTCTCGTCGGCACATTCTACGATCAGGATTTTCTGAACAGGATCGAAAAATCCCTCGCCGAATTCCGGGCCAAGAACGCCGGAACGAAATGACGCTTCTCCGTTCTCTCGACCGCCTGCTGGTGAAGATAGAAACGGGCATGCTCGTTCTCTTTCTTTCTTCCATGATTCTTCTTGCGTTTACACAGGTCGTGTTGAGGAATGTGTTCGGAATAGGATTTCTCTGGGCCGATCCGCTGGTGCGCCATCTCGTCATTTGGGTGGGATTCATCGGGGCGGCAATTGCGGCACACGAAGAACGGCACATCGGCATTGACGCATTCTCGCGATTCTTCTCGGCCCGCTTGCAGGACGCCGTTCGCATTGTCACGTCGCTATTCGCCATCATCGTGTGTTATTATCTTGCCGATGCCTCGTGGACATTTTTGGTTGATGAGAAGGCGTCGGGCAGCGACTTCATGCTCAACGTGCCGACCTGGATTGCTCTGACCGTCATCCCCACCGGATATGCGTTGATGGCATTTCATTTTGCAGTCAAGATTGCGGAACATGCAATGAAGCTGCTTGGGAAAGGAGAGCCGGCAGATTCATGAGCACGCTGATCGCCGGACTGTTGCTTCTTCTGCTTGCGTTGCTTGGCGCGCCGTTGTTTGCCATTATCGGCGCGGTTGCAATGCTGAGTTTTGCGGCGGAGGGGATCGAGTCTTCGGCGGTGATGGTGGAGTTGTACCGCATTTGCAGCAATCCCACGCTCGTCGCCATTCCGCTTTTCACGTTCGCCGGGTATGTTCTTGCGGAAAGCAAAACGCCGCAGCGACTTGTGAATCTCGCGCGGGCATTCTTCGGTTCGTTCAGCGGCGGACTTGCCGTTGTTGCGCTTGTGACGTGTGCCTTGTTTACGGCGTTCACCGGTGCATCGGGCGTTACAATCGTTGCACTCGGCGGGCTGCTTCTTCCCATTCTTCTCAAAGAACACTATCCCGAAAAATTCTCGCTCGGACTCATTACCACCTCGGGAAGTCTCGGGCTGCTGTTCCCTCCCAGTCTTCCGCTCATTCTCTACTCCGTCACGGCGAAGCTGAGCATCGATCAACTGTTTGCGGCGGGCTTGATTCCGGGAATTCTTCTTCTCGCAATTCTCTCCGTGTACGGCGTGCGGCAAGGGAAAAAAGCTAAAGTCCCGACCGTCCCGTTCACATGGTCAAACGTCAAGAGTGCAGTACGGGAAGCTGCGTGGGAGATTCCGCTGCCCTTCATCGTGATCGGGGGGATCTACAGCGGAACGTTTACGGCGACAGAAGCGGCGGCAGTAACGGCATTCTACGTATTGGTTGTGGAAGTCTTCATCTACAAAGATTTGCATCTCTTCCGCGACATTCCCCGCGTGATGCGCCAAAGCATGGTGCTTGTCGGCGCCATTCTCATGATCATCGGAACGGCGATGGGGTTGACGAACTACCTTGTTGACAACGAAGTGCCGATGAAGCTGTTCGAATTCACGCAGTCATTCATCACCAACCCGATCATGTTTCTGATTGTGTTGAATATCTTTCTCATTCTGGTTGGAATGATGATGGATATTTTTTCAGCGATCATCGTTGTTGTTCCCCTCATTCTGCCGATTGCTGTTGCCTACGGGGTTCACCCGGTTCACCTCGGAATTATCTTTCTCACGAATCTTGAAATCGGTTATCTCACGCCGCCGGTCGGGCTGAATCTGTTCATCTCAAGCATCCGGTTTCAGAAGCCGGTCTTCTCTATCGTGAGGGCAGTGTTGCCGTATATCGGCATGCTGCTCATTGCACTTCTCATTATTACCTACGTTCCGTGGTTGAGTCTGTGGCTGGTGGAGTTGTTGGGTGTGAAGTAAACTGCGGTTACTGCGAGCGGTTTCTCTTCCACGGCATCTGCGGAACCTGCACGCGTCCGGTATAGGAACTTCCGAACCGGCTCATATCCTTCACATTTTCATACCGGAAGAATACTTGCCCGTGCGCGCCCAACATGCGGCTTGCCGTTATCTGATCGGAAAGCTGGCCGAGGATTTCCGGCTTGTATGCCCCGATGCTGATATAGATGTGCCGCCCCTCGGCCTCTTTCAACCACGTTCGTGTAATGTGGGCAAAGTCGGGTCCTTGTGTTTCGAACTCCAGCGGCCAGTAAATTTGCGGCGCAAGATAGTCGAGCCAGCCGTTCTTCAGCCAAGCACGCGAATCCTGGTAGAAATCTCCCACCCCGCCGCGGGCGCTTCGTGAGTCAGGTTGCGCGCTCAATGAACCGCCAAAGTTGCCAAGCGGTGCTGCTCCCAGTTTTAGTTCCGGGTTTTGCCGCGAGACTGCGTCATGCGCATCGCGTACAAACCTGTTGATGTTCTCGCGTCTCCATTGTTCGAGCGGGACCCCGTTGCCGTACCTGCCGTACGTTGCCCGGTCGGGGAAATCGCCAAGCGGGTAACGAATGAAATCGAAGCAAACCCCGTCGATGTCATACCTTCCCGTCAGATCAAGAAGAACTCGAATGAGATAGTCATTCACTTCGGGACGGCCCGGATCAAACCAGTACTCGTTGTCAAAGAAGACAACCGAATTGGGATAAGCGTTTACAGGGTGTTGCGGTGAACTGGCCCGCGGCGGAACTGGCCCCCGAATCTTGTACACGTTAAACCATGCATGGACTTCCATTCCGGCTGCGTGCGCCTCATCCAACAGAAACTGTAACGGATCCCAGCCGGGATCTCTGCCAAGCACTCCGGCCAGATTTTCCGCCCACGGTTCGAACGCGGATTTGTAATAGGCATCTCCGCGGGCCCGGACTTGAAAGAAAATGGCGTTGAAGTGAGCACGCTTAAGGTCACGGACAATTTGTTTGAGCGAAGATTGCTGCTCCTCCCTGTTCAGGCTCTTCGGCCAATCAAGACTGTTGGTTGTTGTGAGATAGACGGCGCGGAGTTCGTGGGTTGGAGAACTTTGAGGAAAAACAGGTAGCGGAAGTAACAACCAGAATAGCGGTATGAAACACAATCGTTTGAGCAAACTACATTGCGAGATTAGAAATTCAACTTCGGTTTCGTGTAAGATAAAAGAAGCGGCAGGAAATCCAAATCCGATCCTGCCGCTCTCGATAACCCGCAGTTCACAACGGCTCAGCCCTTTTTGATAAACGTTCCGGCCCTCAACTCTTCCCATGCCTGCGCGAGTTCTTCATGCGTGTTCATCACAATTGGCCCGCGCCACGCAACCGGCTCTTTCAAAGGCTGACCGGAAACCAGCAAGAATCTGATTCCCTCATCTCCGGCTTGTACGGTTACTTCATCGCCCGAATCGAAGAGAACGAGTGAACGATTGCCGGTAAATTCGTACACCTCTTCGCCGCCCGACCCGACCCGATCGGTTTTTACCGGAAGGGGTTGCGATGCATCGCGGAACGATCCCGAGCCTTCAAACACGTAGGCAAATCCATGACGGTTATTCTCGACAGGCAGTACTTTCCGCTTGCCCGGTGGAACCCACACGTCGAGGTAGCGGGGATTGGCAGCAACTCCCTCAACGGGACCCGACTTGCCCCAGAAATCCCCGCACACCACACGGACGGTCGTTCCATCATCATCCACAACTTCGGGAATTTCTCCCGACTGTACATCCTGATAGCGGGGTGTGGTCATCTTCATCGTCGAAGGGAGATTAGCCCAGAGCTGGAAGCCGTGCATCCTCCCGTTCGGGTCACCCTGCGGCATTTCCTGATGCAGAATTCCGCTTCCGGCAGTCATCCATTGGACATCGCCCGCACCCAATGTGCCGCGGTTCCCCAAACTGTCACCGTGACTTACTTCCCCCGCAAGCACGTAGGTGATCGTTTCAATTCCTCGATGCGGATGCCACGGAAAGCCCGCGAGATATGCTTCGGGATCTTCATTTCGAAAATCGTCAAACAATAAAAACGGATCGAAGTCGCTTGTATTCCCGAAACCGAATGCGCGGCGAAGATGAACGCCTGCGCCTTCCAGAGTCGGTTGTGATTGGGTGATTCGCTTCACCGGACGAATAGACATGTTTTTCTCCTCAAAATTGTCAAAGAACTACCGGATATAACGCGGATCAGTCCTAAAGAGTTCATCAAGGTAAGGAGCCGATTCCCGCGTCATTTCAGCACTACGAGCTTTCTCGATTGTACAGTGTTTCCGGCCTGCAACCGGTAGAAATAGACGCCCGATGTCAGACGACTCGCATCAAATGGCGTTTTATAGACTCCCGCCTGTTGTGTCTCGCTCACGAGCGTTGCAACCTCACGCCCAAGCACGTCAACCACCTTCAGCGTCACGTGTGTTGCTGCAGGCAGATGATACTCAATTGTTGTCGCCGGATTGAACGGGTTGGGATAGTTCTGCAGCAATACTATCTTCGCCGGCAACGCAGGCGATTCACCAACTTGTGTTGTTGTCAAAGCGATGAGGCTGATGAATTGCATGTCCGGGTCCACTGCGATTGTGCGGACAAGTCCGCCGTTCGCCGAGTCGATTTCATGGATGCCGGCGGCGTTTGTGGTGAGGAAGTTCCCGTTCCCAAGCTGGTAAACGCCGCGATTTCCGGTCACGCCGCTCAGAAGTCGCAGGAGTGTCCCGTTCGGATTATAGATGCGTATTCCCGTCTGTGCTGCCCCCTGAAAGTTTGCCACGGCGACATTCCCATCAGCCAGTTGAATGATTTGCTGGGGGAAACTCGTGATTGCAGCCCATTGAGCGATGTACGTTCCGTTGAGATCGAGCCGGGTAACGCCGACGGGCGAGTTGCTTCCGGTTATCAGGATGTCGTTGGAACGAATCAAAATCGAAAAAGGACCATTAGGCCCGTTACTGCTGGGCTGAACGAAACGGCCGAGATAGTTTCCCGCAGAATCAAACTCGGCAATAGAGTTCTGATTCGCGCCGCTGGCCACACAGACGATCAGGTTGCCGTTTGCCCTGTACGCATGCCCGCGGATGTTGTCGAGTATTGCGGTGTTGACGCCACCTGCCGGCGCAAAGTGGCTGATGTACACCCCACCGGTATCGAACTCCTGCACAAGGTCCCTGATTTGATCGGAAACGGTAATGGTTCGGCGAGGCGTCAACTGGGCCTCCTTGGGAGAGGCAAGCGCTCCGGGATTGGAGCGGACGAACGCCGTATCAACGAGATCTCCGGTCATCGGATCGAACGCCATCACTTTGTCTGACGACCACTCCGGTACCAACAACATGCGTCCATTAAGCAACATGTTTCGGGAGTAAGCCTTCTTACTCCAGTTCTTGTCGAGAATGATAGGGCCGGTCGGATTGTTGGTTGCTCCGGACAGGTCGATTGTCTGCACAACTTCATCATAGAAGAGTACCTTTCCACCTTCAAACGGATGCGCGAGGTTCGTTATAACAGCATAGACGGGCTGGCCGTTTTCGATTCCAATGGCGTGAATAAGCGTGTTGTTGCGGCAATGGATTGCCTGCGGAAGGCCGAGATTTTGTGCCAGTTGTTTCGCCTCAAGCCCGATGCGCGGGTTCTGTTCGTGGCGAAGCAGCAGTTCTTCAAACGATACAGTTGGTTGTGCTAATGTCATCAGAGGGAAAGCAATCAGGGAAAGGACAAACCTGTACATTTTGATCATGACAGTTCCTTGAGATTAGTGATGGGATGATTCGGAAATACGTCTTCAACTTATGCAGGATTGCCAGCATTGTCAATGTTCGTTTTCCAAATGATGCCGTCGAGCGTTGAATCTCAGGCAGTGCCTGCCTATATTGCATCACTGTTGAATCCCCCGCTACCCTGATGAGCAGAGTCCAGACCAAATACGTTTGTCAATCGTGTGCATACGAATCCCCCCGTTGGATCGGTAAATGTCCCAATTGCGACGAGTGGAACACCTTTGTCGAAGAGATTACCGACCGCAGCAAGCCTACAAGGTCGAGGCATTCTTCCATCATCAAGAACGTGTCGGCACCCGTTCCGCTCGTTGAGCTGAAGGTTGCGGACGAACCGCGGCTTTCGACAGGGATTCCGGAGTTTGATCGCGTTCTTGGCGGAGGAATTGTGGCAGGTTCGGTGGTATTGATTGGCGGCGACCCCGGCATCGGAAAATCGACGTTGATGATGCAAATGGGGGGCGCGCTAACGAATGCCGTTGTTCTCTACATTACCGGCGAAGAGTCTGTCAATCAAATCAAACTCCGGTCGGAACGTTTGGAGAAGAAGCCGTCGAAAAACCTGTTACTACTCGCAGAAACGAGTCTGCATGTTATAGATGCCCTTCTTGAGAAGGAACAACCCGACTTGATTATTGTAGATTCCATTCAGACGATGTACCGTCCGGAGCTTGAAAGCGCCCCCGGAACCGTAAGCCAGGTACGCGAAGCAACGGCGCTGTTCATGCGCTACGCGAAGTCGAAAGGAACTCCCGTGTTTCTCGTCGGGCATGTGACGAAAGACGGCGTGATTGCCGGACCGAAAGTCGTAGAACATATGGTGGATACGGTGCTGCAATTTGAAGGCGAGCAACACTATGCGTACCGCATTCTGCGCGCAATCAAAAACCGGTTTGGCTCGACGAACGAAATCGGCATCTTCGAAATGCACAACAACGGACTCAGGGAAGTAACGAATCCCTCCGAGGTATTCCTCTCGCAGCGAAAATCCGGCACGTCCGGTTCGGCGGTTGTGGCAAGCATGGAAGGAACACGACCGTTGTTGCTTGAAGTGCAGGCGCTGGTTGCGCCGACAAGCTACGGCGTTCCGCAACGCAGCGCAACCGGATTCGACTCGAAGCGTTTGCAGATGCTTCTTGCCGTACTCGAAAAACGGGTCGGGCTTCACGTCGGGCAGTACGATGTGTTCGTGAACGTCGCCGGAGGCGTGAAAGCCGTCGAGCCTGCTATTGATCTCGGTATGGCGCTTTCGATTGTATCGAGCCTGCGGGATATTCCGGTTGAGCCGCAAACAGTCGCTATCGGTGAAATAGGATTGGGGGGTGAGATCCGTACCATCAGCCAGATTGAAAAGCGGATTGCCGAAGCGAAGAAGTTAGGTTTCAGGCGGATTCTGATCCCGAAGAACAATCTTAAAGGCACCGGCCCCAATGGAGAAATGAGGTTGATTGAAGTTGATACGGTGGATGAGGCCATGCGCCATGTCATTTCTTGACGGGGATACATTTCAGACCTTCCGAAGAGTTATTCTTATCAGACATCAATGAAAACCCTCATCAAGTGTTCCCGCGTTGTCACGATGGATTCCGGCCGGAGGATTATCACCGGCGGATCCTTGATTGTCAGCGGCAACACCATCGAGCGCGTGCTGACTCACTCGGAAACGACACAGCTCGGCTCGTTTGAAGGTGATGTCATAGATGCCCGCTCACTTGTGGCCATCCCCGGTTTCATTCAAACACATATACATCTCTGTCAGACTCTTTTTCGCGGACTTGCCGACGACCTCGAACTTCTCGACTGGTTGAAGCTCCGCATCATGCCCTACGAATACGCGCACAATTCAAAGTCGATGTACGCGTCAGCGACGGTTGGTATTGCAGAACTCCTTCGTTCCGGCACAACAACCATTATGGATATGGGAAGTGTCCATCATGAAGAAGACGTGATCCGCGCTGTGACCGAAACCGGCATCCGTGCGTTCCTCGGAAAAGCGATGATGGACGTGAATACGTTGTATCCGCCGTTGAAGGAATCAACAAAGGACTCGGTTGCATCAACACTGAATCTTGCTCGATACACCCACGGATTGGCAGATGGCAGAGTACGGTATGCCGTTGCGCCGCGGTTCGTGTTATCGTGTACAGACGAACTTCTTGCCGAAGCGTATGCAATGACGAAGGACTTTCCCGGTATGCTCTTCCACACGCATGCCGCGGAAAACCGGCTCGAACTTGAAGCCGTTCGCGAGCGCTGCAAGATGGATAATGTGGAATTTTTTAACGACCTGAACATTCTGCACGAGAATACATGTCTTGCCCACTGCATCTGGCTTAACGAGCGGGAATTCGATCTGATGAAGGAAAGAAATGCAAAAGTGTTGCATTGTCCATCGTCGAATCTCAAGCTCGGGTCGGGGGTTGCGCGGATTCCACAGATGCAGGCTAAGGGTATCACCGTATCGCTCGGCGCCGACGGTGCCCCATGTAACAATACTCTGAATATGTTTGAAGAGATGCGGCTTGCGGCTCTGATGCAAAAACCCTTGCACGGCCCGAGCGCAATGAACGCACAATCTGTTTTTGAGATGGCCACAATTGGCGGGGCAACAACTCTTGGCATAGTCAACGACGTGGGGAGTCTTGAGGCAGGCAAAAGGGCGGACGTTGTTCTTCTAAACCTCAACAAAGCGTGGAATCCATACGAACCTCAAGATGACGGTGATCTGTACTCCTCCATTGTCTATTCCTGCTCACCGGAGAATGTCGAATCCGTCATGGTTGACGGACGCTGGCTCTATCGGGGCGGTCAACATCTGATGATAGATGAGGAGAAAGTGTTGCATACTGCACGGAAAGAGCTTCGGCTGCTATTACAGCGCGTTCACACTTGAAGGATCATGAAACAACTCGTTCTCGCCACACACAACAAGCATAAAGCGGAGGAACTTCAGGCACTGTTGGACGGAACAGATATTGAGATTCTTACACTCGACAATTTCCCACACGTTGGTGACATTGAAGAAGACCACGATACACTGGAAGGCAACGCTTTGAAAAAGGCGCGGGCGGTATTGCAACTGACCTCTCTTCCCTCACTCGCCGACGATACCGGACTGGAAGTCTTCAGTTTGAACGGTGAGCCCGGTGTCTACTCCGCCCGTTATGCCGGCCCGAATGCAACCTATGCGGATAATGTGAGAAGGCTGCTGCTCAAAATGGATGGCATGCCTGCGCATTCACGCGCGGCACAGTTTCGCAGCGTGCTTGCATTTGTTACCCCGGAGGGAATTGAACGGGTTGTCGAGGGAGTCTGCAGCGGCGAAATCATAAATCACCCGCGCGGCACCGGCGGATTCGGGTACGACCCTGTGTTTCTTCCCTCCGGCCACCGGCAAACATTTGCAGAAATGCGCATGGATGCGAAGAACACCGTCAGTCATCGGGCAAAGGCGTTGGAGGGAATCAGGAGTGTGCTGTTGAGCTACTTCAACTCTTGAAGTTCGCCCGATTGTGTATTATCTTGGTACATCACTTCACGGCACCGTCGATCAACTATGTTGCCTTCATTCATCCACAAACGCGGAAAACTGCAACCCGCGTGGCGGTTTTCGCCGGAAGGCACTATTTGGCGCGTTGTTCTTACGTCTTCAGGTCGGATTTTCGGCGAGGCAAGGAATCCGGAGAAGAAAACCGTCAGTTTCTTTGCCATTGATGCATCAAATGGAAAACACCTGTGGAGTGGGGTCAACTTCGGCGAGCAATGGTGGATTGGGATTGAAGGCGTATCGGGCGAGACTGTTTTCCTGCACAAATACGCCACGCCAAGCATGCCCGAGCACAAAAGTATCATCGCTGTTGATGCTCGTCAAGGTAATGTTCTGTGGTTGAACGATGACCTGCGATTTGAATGTATAGCCGGAAACTCTCTCTTAGCGTCACGCTCAACGGTTCTTGGCCCGACCTTCCACGTCGTGAATATCATGAGCGGTTCCGTTGAGAGTACAATCTCCGAATCGGAGGCGTTGCAATTGCGCCGCACATCGGCATCGGAAAGCGCCGGAGAGAAGGGGATGCCCGTCATCGTCGCCCACCTCGAAGATACAGAGGAATGGGCTGACCTCATCCGGCGTCACAGCGACGAGGCCAGACTTATTGGAAGCATCGAGTACATGCAATTTGGTTCACTCGTAATCTTTGCCTGCCATGAGCAGGAACCTGCAAATACGGGCGAGCCGATCCTTGTTGACAGCAGTGTGAGAATAGCAGACAAGACCACTGCAACGCTTTTGTACGAAGGACGACTGGCCACAGGCTCTCCTTCGATAGTATCTGATTCGTTTCTACTTCACGACACTATGTTGATATACGTCAGCGAGCGAACCACGTTGACGGCAATTGATCTTCAAGACATGAAGCCGAGCTGAATATCGAAAAGCGCTGAGCGTATGGCAAAACTTCCTATTACTTCCTCACCTGTCAAGGAATTCAAGCGCATCACCATCAAGCAGGTTGATGCGTTTACCGATACGCCGCTGATGGGAAACCCCGCCGGCGTTGTGCTGAATGCACAAGGGCTGAGCGACGAACAGATGCAGGCTATTGCGCGTGAGATGGCGGTACCGGAAACGGCGTTCATCCTTCCTGCAACAATTCCCGGTGCCGACTTGCGTATCAGGTGGTTTTCCGCCGAGACCGAAGTGCCGCTGTGCGGACATGCCACGATTGCAAGTTTCCACGTGATGGCTGAAGAGGGTTTGCACGATATGGCCGATCACGGATCCTATTTATTCAATCTCGAAACAAAATCGGGAACTCTTCCTGTCCGGGTCGAAAAAACCGCATCACATTCCGAAATCTTCTTCGGCCTTCCAATCCCGGAATTCCTCCGAGCCGGACAGTTCAAGCTTGATCTCATGCGTATTCTGAACATCACGCTCGAGGAATTTGACCCGCGCATGCAAATCGTGATGACGAACTATCTGTTCGTTCCCGTCCGCAGACTGCATACAATCTTTGCCGTCAAGCCCAACTTCTTTGCCCTTGCACAGTTTCTCACCAACCGCAAGTTGATGGGTGTTTGCGTCTTTACAACCGAAACGATCGAACGAAAGTCAACGGCGCACTCGCGTTTCTTTGCTCCGACTGTCGGCATCAATGAAGATCCGGTGACCGGATCCGCCAACGGTCCGCTTGGCGCCTATTTGTACGAACAGGGATTGCTTGACGACAAACTGAACGGAAATACCATTACCATCATCGGTGAGCAAGGCGACGTTATCGGGCGCAAGGGGCGAGTCACGATTCAGTTGACGATTCGCAACAAAGCCGTCAACTCGGTGCAGGTAGGGGGACGGGCGATCACCACACTCGACGGAGAGATGATCATTCCCTGAAAGCGCCCGCCCGCTGTTCCTTGTGGTTTTCGGCTCTTCATTTTATATTCATACAAGCTTCTCGCCACCATTCACTCCGGAACAGGAAATTCCTATGCTTCATTCAATACTGTTTGCCATAGTCCTTGCCGCTGCTCTCGGCTTTTTTGCGAACAACGTCAACCGCCTCATCCGTTATTTGCGGCTCGGAAAACCCGAAAACCGATTTGACAACGTTGGACGTCGCATCACCAACGTTCTGAAGATCGCGCTCGGCCAGACAAAGCTGCTGCGCGAACCGTTTGCAGGATTGCTGCACGCGTTGATTTTCTGGGGATTCGTCGTTCTGCTGAGCGCTGTCATCGAGTCAATTATAGAAGGGCTTACACCCGGCGGTTCGCTGGCGTTTCTCGGCCCGCTGTATCCCCCGCTCACGTGGTTTCAGGATTTGTTCGGGGCATTTGTCGTCGTCGCTGTTGTTGTCTCTCTCGGTCGCAGGCTGTTCGCCCCGCCGAAGCGTCTGCAGGTTTCGGGACATTCGAAATGGGATGCGATTTTCGTGCTGGCGATGATCTTGATGGTGATGATCACGATGTTCGGACAGAATGCGACACGGCCGTTTCTGCATCCCGAAATTCCGAATCATGGACGATTTCTTTCCAGCCAACTTTCAGTTTTCTTCTCAGCAGAATCCGCCGCCACTTGGTACTATGTGTTCTTCTGGGGGCACATGGTTGCCGTACTCGGATTTCTCAACTATCTCCCCTATTCAAAGCATCTCCACGTCATCGCATCAACCTTCAATGTGTACTTCTCCAATCTCGGCATCGATCCAAAAGGTGCCCTCAAGCCCATCAATCTTGCCGACGAAACGCTCACAAAATACGGGGCGACGGACGTTGACGACCTGACATGGAAGCAACTGCTGAACGGCTATACGTGTACTGAATGCGGTCGGTGCACATCGGTGTGTCCGGCGAACACAACAGGCAAGCTGCTGAATCCGAAGAAGATCATGGTGGATGTGCGGGCGAGAACATTGGAGAAGGCACCCTTGATGATTGCAGGGAACGATGCGGGGACGGCGGATCAGGAAGTTCTTTCCCATCAGCTTCTCGACAATTTCATCACTGAGCAAGAGTTGTTTGCCTGCACCACCTGCATGGCATGCGTACAGGAATGTCCGGTGATGATCGAGCATGTGGATACGATCATGGATTTACGCCGGGGCCTCGTTCTTAACGAGTCGCGCTTCCCTGCCGAGCTCACAACTACATTCAACAATCTCGAACGCAACTACACGCCGTGGGCGTTCGGACACTCGACCCGTGCCGATTGGGCGGAGGGGCTTGACATTCCTCGCATGTCCGAAACACCTGACGCGGATGTGTTATTCTGGGTGGGTTGTGCCGGTTCATATGATGCACGCTATAAAAAAGTATCACAGAGCTTTGCTCAACTGATGAAGATGGCGGGAGTGAAGTTCGCCATTCTCGGTACGGAAGAGAAATGCAACGGCGACGCTGCGCGGCGGATGGGGAACGAATATCTTGCCCAGACGCTGATGCAGGAGAATATCGCCACGCTCAACAACTACGGCGTGAAGAAGATCGTCACGACCTGCCCGCACTGTTTACAGTCGCTCGGTAAAGAGTACAAACAATTCGGCGGCAACTACGACGTTATCCATCATTCGACATTCTTGAGGGATTTGGTTGAGAAGAGAAAACTGAGAATCTCGCCGGAAAAGAAAGAGACGATCACCTTCCATGATCCCTGCTATCTTGGCCGCTACAACGATGAGTACGATGCGCCGCGGGAGTTGGCAGATGCGGTAGCAAGCGAACGCATCGAAATGCAGCGAACACGCGACAAGAGCTTCTGCTGCGGCGCCGGCGGCGGACAAATGTGGATGGAAGAACGGGAAGGCAAACGCGTCAACATCGAACGCACAGAGGAAGCTCTTGCAACCGGAGCAAGCACCATCGGCACCGGCTGCCCCTTCTGCATGACAATGATGACGGATGGGGTGAAAGCGAAAGATGCTGCGGAGAAGGTACAGGTGAAGGATGTGGCGGAACTGCTGTTGGAGGCGGTGCAAGGAGGAACATAACGCGAAGAGCTTTCCAATGAACTGTCTGCGGGCAATCGCTTTGGTCGAAAGCCCCACGCATTTCCGGTTGCGCAACATGTTTGTATTGGGGAACTTTCTCAGCAGAGCCTGACGGGGGGAACACATATCATCTGAGTGACACGTTCAACGACTGGAGGCGATATGAACCCACCAACTTCCGAACTGCTTTCCCTTCTCAAACAACACTTCGGCTTCGCTTCTTTCCGTCCGCTGCAGGAGGAAATCATCCGGGATACGTTGAACGGAAAGGATGTGTTTGCCCTTCTTCCGACCGGCGGAGGCAAGTCGCTTTGCTTTCAGCTTCCGGCGTTGGCTCGTCCGGGACTCACCCTCGTCATCTCCCCTCTCATCTCCCTGATGAAAGATCAGGTGGATGCGCTGCTGGCAAGCGGCATTCCGGCGACATTTCTTAACTCTTCCCTCCAACCTCAAGAGGCGGGTGAACGGTTGCATGGTTTGCACAACGGGAAGTATCGTCTC
>JAHBUR010000012.1 GCA_019637975.1 Bacteroidota bacterium
GCAGAGAAGTTGCGACGTTGGTTGATGAAATGAAGGAAGCGGGAGAACATTCGGTGCAGTTTCACGCCAACGGTTTGGCAAGCGGCGTATATTTCTATCAATTATCAACTAACAGCTTTGTCCAGACTATGAAACTTCTCCTGCTTCGGTAGCCCGACTGCTTTGCCGAACGATCGAAGGATGATCATCTACCTCTGAAAGGAACGCAACCATGACACACGCATGTTCAATTCTGATTTCCCTGTTCTTTGTCACCCTCAGAGTATCCTTTTCACAAGGACGCCTCCTGTCAGGGGGGCAAGGAGGTGCACAATGAACAAGAGCGCAATCGTTACTCCATTAATCTACTTTTCTGCGTTCACGATTTCATGCACCGATAAGGGGGTTCCCATTGAGTCCACACCCATCGGCTCGAATTTGGTTTCCAATCCATCATTTGAAAGTAACGGCCAGCCTTCGTCATCCGGCTGGCTTGGTTTTGGGAATCCTATGGCTACATTCTCGATAGACGTTCCGCAAGGCGGTGGTAGCTACAGTGCTTCAATTCCATCTACATGGCCTGCCGGGCTCGTGCGCCTTCAGACGGGCATTCCTGCTATTGAGGGCACACACATTTATCGTTTTGGCGTGTGGGCCAAATACGCCGGTCCTGTGAGTGGTGAGATCCACTTCTCGGTTTTACGAGCCGGTGCGATCACTCTGCGCAAAACGATAACAATCACCGACACGGTTTGGAGTGAATACTCAACACTTGATACAGTTGCAAGTGTACCGGGCGATACGCTCCTATTGCGGTTGTTTGGAGGCGGCGACCCCGTCTCTGTTGGGGATAGCTACTTCGACCTTTGTACTCTCGAGCGAGTAAACTAAGTGTAACTCAAAACCAACGGCTATTGGTGTATGATGTATTGGGACGGGAAGTGGCAACGTTTGTTGATGAAATGAAAGAAGCGGGAGAACATTCCGTGACTTTTGACGCTCGTAACCTGCCGAGCGGAGTCTATTTCTACCAACTCAAAACCAACGGCCATTCACAGACAAAGAAAATGGCTCTTATACAGTGATTCTGATGGGGCACTATCATGCACAGTAAATGCAGTGGTCTTATCATTATGACCTTCATTGCCGTTCACGTCGTCTCAGCGCAATCATTTCTCACACTCATATCCCCCGCTGGAAACGAGCAATGGAGTATGGGGTTCACCTATCCAATAAAATGGACGGCGTTCGGTGTTGACACCGTTAGAATCGAGTACTCGACATCAGGACAAAGCGGCCCTTGGATGCTCATAACGCCGGGCGTGCCGTCGGATCTGCAAGCACCCGGTTCCCTCTCAGATCTGGAAGAACAGGATGAGTTTACCCGATCGATTATACGGGGACGCTATTACTGGACTATCCCATGGTCTATCAACGACAGTTGTTACATTCGCATCTCGCACAAATCAAATCCGTCACTGTCCGATGTGAAGAGGTTCACCGTCAAACCCTACTGGGGTTGGATAGTTCAAGTGAGCGAGGTGGATATCCCCCTATATACAGTCCAGGCAATAGGGCGCGTCGCATTTGATGCTCAATACTGGGCCGGTGGAAAACACGGCGTTGTCATCAGAACAACTGACAGGGGCATTCATTGGATTGTATCCGGTATTTTGGAGGGTGACGTCCGAACGATAGCCGCGTGGGTGGGCTTCTATCCCGGAACCGCCGTTGCAGGAAGTGTAATGCCGTCCGGTCGTGCGAGAATCAGCAGAACGACGAACGAGGGGAGGACGTGGAGTGTTGTTGACACAACCGCCACCGTGTGGAGATCAATACGATTCGTCAATGCTAATAAGGCCTATGCAATCGGAGACCCTGTTGGTAATTTCTGGGTGTTGAAGAAAACAACCAATGACGGCATTACTTGGATCGACATTCAACCCCCTCTCCCTGCCACAGCAGGTGAGGGTGGGTTCTACAACGCTGCCGCGTGGATCGATTCCACCCGCGGTTGGTTCGGCACGAACGACAACGCAATATATCGTACAACCGACGGCGGATCGACGTGGACAAAGGTATTCGTGCAACCGGGCTCTTCCGGCATAACCGCAATCCATTTCTTTTCCATTTTGCACGGGCTTGCAGGTTCCGCCGACGGCTCGGTGTACCGGAGTACCGACGGCGGGGTGAGTTGGACCAAGTACACGACAAAACTTCCCACAGCCATTACGGGAATTTCTGGACTTACGTATCCCTCGGAATGTTGGGCCATATCGGGGCCGAATATCTATCACAGCCAGAATGGCGGCGAGACATGGGCAATTACACAGTATGATGGATATGCAGGAATTGCTCAGTTGCATCATATCTCACTCGCAGGCGAACAGACGGCGGGGTTAGGTTGCGCAGTCGGAGAAAATGGAACTGCCATTGGCTTCTATAGATTCCTTACCGGCGTACAACCTCAGCCACATACCCGGGCAGAGGCGTTTGAGTTGTTCCAGAGTTTTCCCAACCCGTTCAATCCGAGCACGACCATCGAATTTCGGATTTCGAATTTCGGATTTGTTTCATTGAAGGTGTTTGATGTGTTGGGGCGGGAAGTGGCGACATTGGTAAATGAGGTGAACGAAGCGGGAGAACATTCGGTGACTTTTGACGGTCGTAACTTGCCGAGCGGAGTGTTTTTTTATCAAATGAAATCCGGCAGTTTCACTCAAACACGAAAACTCTTACTACTTCGATAATCAAAATGAAACAGACACTTCTTCTGCTCACTATCCTTGCTTGCGCAGATGCAGCACGCAGTCAACCGGACTCATTGGTTGATGTCTTTCCGTTGGCAATCGGGAATCAATGGCGTCATCTGTACACAACATTTCTGCTTGAACCTCCACAGGACATAATCTTCACTGATACGGGATGGGTCGAACATTCAGTATCGAGCAAGCAACAGTTCACCGACTCTACAGTCTGGAGCCTGACTCGAATTCGACATTTTAACCACTGTCGAAGGTCAATGCCGCCATGGCCCGGTTGGGATACTTGCTATGCTATAATGGACACAGCTACGATCCAATTGGTTGAACAACATGCAGGTGCGCACAGAATGAACGTACAGGCTTTCGAGTGGAGAGACATATTTCCATTTGCCGCAACACTGACGGATACGACAGGCATGTACCGGTATCGACGCGTGGATTCATCAGGCATCGTGACAATACGTATGTCACAGCCGGATCAATTCTGCGCTCATTCGTTCTTAACGACACTGCAGAGCGGAGTCGGACTTATCAACATACAATGCTCTCTTCTGAGATGCACAGACTTCCATCGAACAAACCACACTCTGTTGAACTATCTCGTGCTTTCCTCACCGGAACCTGACAATCGGGCGACAACGTATGCCCTCTATCAGAACTACCCCAACCCGTTCAATCCCACCACCACGATACAATACTCCCTCTCCTCACAGGAGAGGGGCGGGGTGAGGTCGCTTGTGACTTTGAGGGTGTTTGATGTGTTGGGAAGAGAGGTGGCAACGTTGGTGAATGAGGTGAAGGAAGCGGGAGAACATTCGGTGACTTTTGACGCTCGCAACCTGCCAAGCGGAGTATATTTCTATCACATGAAATCCGGCACTTTTTCGGCAACGCGCAAATTAGTATTGATGAAATAAGGAAAATGCGTTACAATGGGATATATTTGAAACCGTTCTTTCATCTTTCCTAATCATCTCATGCGGGTTGCGTTTCAGGGTGTTCACGGGGCGTACAGCGAGTTTGCTGCAACAAAGTTCTTCACAGCTAAATGCACAGCTCTTCCGTTAGAACGTTTTGAGGATGTCTTTGCCGCTGTCGAACAGCGACGGGCAGACCGGGGCATCATCCCCATCGAAAACTCGCTTGCCGGAAGCATCCATCAGAACTACGACCTCCTTCTCGCACACAAACTCTATATTGTCGGCGAGATGCATCTCCGCATCGAACATGCGCTGATGTGTCATTCTTCATCTTCCCTCAAGCATATTACGCAAGTCCGTTCCCACCCGATGGCGCTGGCGCAATGCAGTTCGTTCCTCTCACGAAATCCAATGCTCAAGCAGGTCCCCTATTTCGACACGGCAGGCGCCGCCAAATTCATCGCCGACAACGAAGTCCGTGACACGGCGGCCATTGCAAGCGAGCTTGCGACAAAACTCTACGGCTTGAAAATCCTCAAGCGAGGCATTTCGAACAGCAAGCAGAACTTCACCCGCTTTCTCATCATCTCCCGCAAAGCGGTGAAGCCCGACAGGAAAGCGAAATCCAAAAGCAGTATCGTCTTCGTTCCGCATTCGAACGAGACAGGAATTTTGTTCAAGATTCTTGGCATCTTCTACGTCCGCAATATCGACTTGCTGAAAATTGAATCCCGTCCCGACCCCGACTCACCGTTCGAGTATCTTTTCTATCTAGATATAGCGGGAAGTCCGGCACAGAACAAGGTGGCGCAAGCGCTTGAGCATATTCAGGAGAAAACCAGATTCTTCCGTCTGTTGGGATCATACCCGGTCGGAAGAGGCAAATTCAATGGTGGAGTGTAAGCAGGAGTGATAGATGAGGGATAGCGGAACGAGAAGAGGAAGAGGTTCGGGATTCAACACCCCTAACAGATTCGAGAAGACACATCTTGAGCCGCTGGATATAGACCTTCAGTACGAGGAGGACGAGCCGCAACTTAAGACCACGTTTTATCCCGATGCGTCGAAATCCATTCTCGCAAAGAACGACTCGCCTGATCTGCCGTTTGACTACAGCCTGAACCCGTACCGAGGCTGCGAACACGGCTGCATTTATTGCTACGCACGGCCTTCGCATGAGTACCTCGGATTTTCGGCAGGACTCGATTTCGAAAGCAAGATTATGGTAAAGCTGGATGCGGCGAAGCTGCTTGAGCAGACTCTGCAGAAAAAAAGCTGGCAGCCGCAAATGGTCGCATTTTCGGGCAACACGGATTGCTATCAGCCTGTTGAGCGGAAACTGCAACTGACCAGACAATGTCTCGAAGTGTTTCTGAAATTCAGAAATCCTGTCGGATTGATTACGAAGAATGCGCTTGTGCTTCGTGACATTGATGTTTTTCAGGAGATGGCAAAACTCAATCTCATTCACATCATGATTTCGATAACAAGTCTCGATGCGGATTTGATTCGAAAAATGGAGTCGAGAACTTCAACTCCCATAAACAGATTGAAAACGATTGAGGAGTTGGCGAAGAAAGGAATTCCCGTCGGCGTGAACGCGGCGCCGATCATTCCGGGCCTCACAGATGAAGAACTGCCGGCAATTCTCAAGTCTGCAGCGGAACACGGAGCGACGAGTGCCGGCTACATTCTGCTGCGTTTGCCCGGCGCTGTGAAGCCGCTTTTTCTTGATTGGCTGCAACGCGAGTTGCCGCAACGGGCGGGAAAAGTTGTGAGCAGAATAAAGGATACAAGAGACGGAGAGTTGAGTGATTCGCGTTTTGGAAAGCGTTTGAAAGGCGGTGGAGAAATTGCGGAGGCTATCAACAGCCTGTTCCATCTACACGCAAAAAAATACCGTCTCGACAAGCGATGGAGCGGCCTTTCGACAGAACATTTTCAAGGAAATAGCGGACCGGAAAGCCCGCGCCGGCAACTCGAACTCTTCTAATGCCCGTTGCCCTGAGCTGGTTTGGTAATTCGGTTGAGCGTCTCCGTCTTGGCTTCGCGATCCAACGGCGCAAGATCATACACTTCGTCGGGAAGAATTTTCGACCCCAGGAAGAAGCCCGCAACACCGCCCACGACAACGCCGAACGCCGCGCTGTAAATATCGGCCTGTTCCTGATCGCGGGCAACGGGCTTCAGCGCAAACCCGATCGCGCCCCCGCCCGCGCCGCCGATGATTGTCGCGGGCAAAATTGCCCCTGTACGCTCACGCCGTACTTCCGTCAGCGAATCGAGTAGGACCCAATCAGAGAAGTTCTTTTTGTGGAGGAAATGGAGGGTATCGCCGCCCAGTTCAACAAGGGCAACGTTTGCATAGCGTTCTCCGTTTATCAGCCGGATTTCGTAGTCGAAATCCTGGGCAGCGCATACGGACACACCTGCACAGATCGCGGCGGCTGCCAGCACACTACAAAAACGAGCGTTCATGTTTCTCTCCCCGTTCATGAAACACCACAACCCTCTTTGACTACACCTCGGATGTTACTGCCCGATCAGTGCCTTTGTAGGCTGTCGTATCCAGTAGATCGGACAGCCTGACGGCGCTTCGAGAGTTTTATCTTCACCATCCACCCCGCTCCGTACGGATCTTTGTTGACGGTTTCGGGACTTTTTTCGAGTTCCTTGTTGACTTCAAGAATGGCTCCGGAAACCGGCGCGTACAAATCGGACACAGCCTTTACGGCTTCGATGGTTCCGAATGAATCGTGAGCCTTGACCGCCTTGCCGATGGCAGGCAACTCAACAAACACGACATCCCCCAACTCACCTTGTGCATAGTCTGTAATGCCGATTGTGCCTGTGTCGCCATCTACTTTCAGCCACTCGTGGTCTTTTGTGTACTTGAGATCTGCGGGAAAATTCATGATTGGACCTTTCAGGATTGAAGGATCATTGACAATTGAAATATGAAGACGTGAAACCCCTGTTTTAATGCAACGAACTTATTCTTCAGCGTTGAACTGGAACGTTTCCAGGAAACTTGTGTCAAACTTTCCGCTGATAAACCGGGAATCATGCATCACTTGTCTGTGGAATGGAATTGTTGTTTTGATTCCCTGTATCGTAAATTCATCCAGTGCCCCGGCCATTTTCTGGATTGCGCCTTCCCGGGTCTGGGCATACACCACAAGTTTAGCCAGCAGCGAATCATAAAATGGCGGCACGACATATCCCGCGTAACAATGCGTGTCAACACGGACTCCGAATCCCCCCGGCATGTGGAAGTCGGTAACCCGTCCGGGATTGGGCCTGAACCCGTTTGCAGGATCTTCGGCGTTGATGCGGCACTCGATGGCATGCCCTTCACGGCGGATTTTTCTGCGCGGCAGTTTCTCTCCTGCGGCCACACGCAACTGCAGCTTTATCAGATCGTGCGCCGTCACCTCTTCCGTCACGGGATGTTCCACCTGAATACGGGTGTTCATTTCCATGAAGTAGAAGTTCTTCTCTTTGTCAACAAGAAACTCTATTGTGCCGGCTCCCTCGTAGTTTACCGCCTCGCATCCTTTTACAGCTGCATCCCCCATTTTCTGGCGGAGTGCCTCATCGACAAATGGTGAGGGAGATTCCTCGATGAGTTTCTGATGGCGACGCTGAACGGAGCAATCACGCTCGCCGAAATGAACCACGTTCCCGTGCTGGTCGCCGAACACCTGGATTTCAATATGCCTCGGCTGCTCAACAAATTTTTCAATATACACAGCCGGATTGCTGAAGCCTGTTTCAGCTTCGTGGCGGGCAGTCATGAATGCAGTTTCGAGCTCCTGCTCTTCCCGCACAATCCTCATCCCCCTCCCTCCACCGCCTGCCACAGCTTTGATAATGACGGGAAATCCAATTTCCTTCGCCACCTTCTTAGCTTCATCAACATCATCAACTTCGCCTTCGCTGCCGGGGACAACGGGAACTCCCGCTTTTTTCATTGTGTCTTTCGCAAGGGCTTTGTCGCCCATTGCAGAGATCATCTCAGGGCTTGGGCCGATGAACTTAATGCCCGATGTTTTGCATATCTCCGCAAATTGGGCATTTTCAGCAAGAAATCCGTAGCCGGGATGAATCGCTTCAGCGGCTGTGATTTCCGCGGCAGCGATAATACGGGGGATCTTAAGGTAGCTCTCTTTACCCGGTGGCGGGCCAATACAAACAGCTTCGTCGGCAAACTTCACGTGAAGGGAGTCACGATCGGCTTGCGAGTAGACAGCAACGGTCTTGATTCCGAATTGCTTGCAGACCCGAATGATCCGAAGGGCTATTTCTCCACGATTGGCGATAAGAACTTTGTTGAACACGGGCGCTCCCGAAATTAGGCTGGCTCGATGAGGAAGAGCACCTGATCGTATTCGACAGGTTGACCGTTTTCTACCATAATTTGCACAATCTTGCCTGCAACATCCGATTCAATTTCGTTCATCAATTTCATGGCTTCGACAATGCAAAGGACAGATCCCTTCTGCACCGTTCCGCCGACCTGAACAAATGCCGGTGCTTCAGGTGCCGGCGAGCGGTAGAATGTTCCGACGATTGGCGATTTGACTTCATGGTATTTCGGGCCTGCAGTTGCTGCCGGAGCGGGTTGCTCCGCAGGAAGTGCGGAAGCCAGCGCTTGTGAAACGGGTGCGGCCGGCATGACCGGAGTTTGGGAAAGAGAATTCTGTGGTGGAGCAACTTGATATACGGTTTGAGTCGGAGCGGCAGCCGATTGGTGTGTTTTAGCTACGCGAATCTTCTTTCCATCCTCCTCAATTTCAATCTCGTCAACCTTGCTTTCTGAAACAAGCTCGATGAGTTTTGTTACGTATTCAATGTCCATGCAGACTCCTGATTGGTGGCACGTAGTAGTTCGGGTAGGAGGTTTAGTTCTTTACACGTTCGAGGTATTGCCCCGTTCGTGTATCGATTTTAACGACATCCCCCTCATTGATGAAGAGCGGTACATTGACGGTTGCTCCGGTTTCGACTTTCGCTGGTTTCGTACCGGGATTGGCACTGTCGCCTTTCACTCCGGGAACTGTCTCAACAACCGCGAGTTCGACAGTAATGGGAAGCTCGACGCCGGTGATTTCAGGACCGTTCATCAGAATGTCCACCACAAGGCCGTCTTTAAGGAAATCCGCTCCGTCGCCGATCTGTTCCTTCTGGACAGCCATTTGCTCATAGTTCTCCTGATCCATGAACACATAGCCGGTAGCGTCATGGTAGAGATATTGGAATTGCTTTCGTTCTATGCGAATGATATCGATGGACTCACCGGCGCGGAACCGATTCTCGATGACTTTGCCGCTCTTCAAATTTTTCAACTTCGTCCGCACAAATGCCCGCCAGTTACCCGGATTGACGTGTTGAAACTCGATTATAGTCCAAGGTTCGTTATTGTATTTGATAACCAAACCTGGCCGAAAATCTGATGTAGAGGGCATAATTCCTTACATTATCTTAATGAATTGAACAGACAGCGTGGTAAATCTTTGAACAGAACGGGTGAAAAATATACCCACATTGATGCTGAAAGTCAAGAAAACGGCTTCGGAAGCGATTCCACGGAGGCCTTTCTTGATTAAGATGTTGAGAATGACTACTCTTTGGACAGAAGGATATAATGTATGAGACAAATAGTCACTCTTGCCCTGTTGCTTTTTCTCGCCTCATGTTCAGAACGGAAATCACCTGTCTCGGCAATAGACGCCGACAAGTTCGAGAAGATCTATCTTGAATTGGTCGATTCGGCACTTGTCATCCAGGCACAGCCTGATTCACTTGTCAGCCCGGTTGCGGAGAGAATTTTAGAGCGGCATGAGGTTACAGCGGAACAATTCAGGGCGACCGTGCGCGAGTACAACAACGACACGCGTGTGTGGAAGGAATTCTACGACAACGTTCTCCTACGAATTGATGAGCGGATGAAACGAGTCCCGCCCCCGTAAATCATTCAACGACGAACCACCTCACCGACAACAACAGGCGCTTCCCCTTTTTTCTTCAGGAAGCGAATAACATTATCGGCTTGTGCATGCGGAATGACAATAATAAGTCCGATGCCAAGATTGAATGCTCGCCGCATATCTTCTTCAGGAACGCTGCCAACACGTTGTATCAAATTGAAGATGGCATTGCGGTCCCATGCACTCCACTCAATCCTAAGTCTCAGACTCTTCGGCACAATACGCATTGTGTTGCCGACTATTCCGCCGCCTGTAATGTGAGACAGGCCACGAACATCAAACTTCGCCACTACCGCTTGAACAGACTTCAGGTAAGAACGGTGTACGGCAAGCAATGCTTCGCCGACAGCTGAGTTGAGTTCATCAACATGCTGATCGAGTCGGAAGACGGGGAGCAGCACAGAGCGGGCAAGCGAGTATCCGTTTGTGTGCAATCCGGTCGAACGGAGTCCAATAAGAACATCTCCCTTGCGAATTCTCTTTCCATCAACAATCTTCTTCTTCTCGACAACGCCGACAATCGTTCCGGCAAGATCGTATTCATTCTCGTTATAGAACCCGGGCATCTCCGCAGTTTCGCCGCCAATCAATGAGCAGCCGTTCTCGTTGCATGCTTTGACGAACCCATCAATAACATCCCTCGCCACGTTGAGGTTGAGCTTTCCGCACGCAAAATAATCCATGAAAAAAAGGGGTCGCGCTCCACAGGCGAGAATATCATTCACGCAGTGGTTCACCAGATCCTGCCCGACTGTGTCGTGTTTGTTCATCATGTGGGCAACCATCAACTTCGTGCCGACACCATCGACGCTTGAGACAAGAACAGGCGACTTATAGCCCTTGAACGTTCCGTCGAACAATGCTCCGAACGAACCGATCCCCCCGAGAACAGATTTGTTGAATGTCGAGCGGACGGCCTTTTTGATATGATGGACAAGCCGGTCGCCTCTCCCGATATCAACACCCGCTTCGGCATAGGTCTGCGACAACTTAATCCCTTCCTTTGAAGAAGAACTTGAATGGCAAAATGTTAGAGATTCTCGCAGACAAAAGCAATGCAAATTTGTCACGATTTCCCTTGATAAAAGTTGTTTAGGTCGTTATATTCAGCCGTAGCGAGTTATCGTAAACCGTTGATGGCTTTAGTCCAATTCCGTAATTCTAACAAGAAATTCCTAGTAGGTAAAATTGTCTGCCTCGGGCGCAACTATGCGGCGCATGCAAAGGAAATGCACGCCGAGGCGCCTGAAGTTCCTGTGCTTTTCTTGAAGCCCTCTACTGCCATCGTGCACGATGGCAGCAACGTTATGATTCCGCAGTTCTCATCGGAGCTTCACCACGAAGTCGAGATGGTTGTTGTGATCGGGAAAAGGGGAACGAGAATCTCAAAGCATGAAGCGATGGAACATGTGGGCGGTTATGCAGTCGCGTTGGATATGACGTTGCGGGATGTTCAATCAGAAGCGAAGAAGAAAGGGTTGCCATGGTCGGTTTCGAAAGGATTCGACACATCGGCGCCGTTGTCGCACGCAGTCGAGAAAGAGCATGTCGCGAACCCGCACAATCTGGACATCACGCTGAAAGTGAACGGAGTTTTGCGGCAACATTCAAACACCCGGAACATGATTTTTTCAGTTGAGGAGATGATCACGTATATCTCTTCGATTTTTACCCTTGAAGTTGGAGATTTGATTTTTACCGGTACACCCGAAGGCGTTGGGGGAGTTGTTTCGGGAGACCAACTCGAAGCTGAACTCGAGTCTGTTGGAACGTTGCGGGTCGGCATACAGTAAGCCCACCATCTTTAGACAGTTTTATGGCAAAGGTTATCGCAATTGCAATCCCCAAGGGCGGGGTTGGAAAGACGACAACGGCAATAAATCTCGCCGCCAGTCTCGCCTTCTGCGACCAGCGAACACTTCTGATCGACCTTGATACCTCGGGAGCTTCCGGCCTCGGTCTCGGCTTTACCGAAGCGAACACGAAATCCGGCATGTTCGAAGTATTCAACTTCATCTGCGGATTGAATCACACCGTTCACAAAACTGAAATCCCGAATCTCCATGTCGTTCCGGCAAATGTTCACACTCTTCTGCGTGAAGAGCGGTTGATGAAGCTTGCCGACAACCGGCTCATTCTGAAGAATGCGCTTCGATCTGTTGAGAACAGTTATGATTACGTTCTCATTGACTGCCCGCCATTCCTTCGCGGGCTTACAACCAACGCGCTCACGGCAGCCGACTCCGTGCTTGTGCCCGTCAAATCCGGACACTTTGCTCTTGACGCTGTTGACAAGTTCTTCAAGTATATCGATTGGATTCGCGAGGTAGCCAACAAGATGATCTTGATCGAAGGTATTCTTCTGACGATGTACGAACAAAGCACAAAGGTCACGGAAATCACCACGCGTGAGTTGCAAGCGAAGTACCGGAAATACGTTTTTGAATCAGTCATCCCCCGCAATGCCCCTCTTTCAGAAGCAAGTTTTTACGGGAAACCTGCCTTGCTGTATGATATCAATTCTCTCGGCGCACAGGCGTATCTTGACCTTGCCCGCGAAATCTCCGGGCGGAGTTCAACAACGAAACCGGTCATGCCGAACGTAGTGGAGCCTGTCGTTTTAAGCCGTCAGGCATAGCTTCTTCACGGGGGTACATGGTCAGGTTCTTGGTGTTGTGTTTCTGCTGTATCTTCTTCCTCTCGCTCATTCGTTCTCCCGTCACTGAACATCCGAACAGCAGCGAAGAGGCGCTTCGCCTTCTTCCGCCGGCCGGACTTCTCTACGATTCACTTCGCACGGATTTCTCCGATTACATGTGGCCTACCGATGCAGGGCGGCTTGTCACGTCGGTATTCGCCGAGTATCGCAGCACACATTTCCACGGCGGTATTGATGTCAGCACGGGCGATGATACCGGATTCAGAGTGTTTGCTTCGCGGGATGGATATGTTGAACGGATTCTCGTGAGTCCTACCGGATACGGCAAAATGCTCTGGGTTCGTCATGCAGACGGATTCTCGACGACATACGCACACCTGAGAAATTTCAACGAAGCAATTGACGCATTTGTGGAAAGAGAACAACTCCGGCTCGAACGCTATCCGGTGGATATTGACTGCGGGCCGCAGCAGTTTCCTGTCAAGAAAGGCGAACTCATTGCGTATACCGGTGAAACAGGCACAGGCTCCCCCCATCTCCATTTCGAAATTCGTGATCAGAACAGAAACTTTGTCAACCCGCTTCTTTCTCCGCACTTTACGTTTCCCGACAATCTCCTCCCCAGTTTCTACCTTCTTGCGGTAACGCCCCTCGGAGAAGAATCTGTCGTAAATGGCTCATTCGACTCTCATGTTATTCGGTTTAAGAATCCCTTGCAAGGCACAACGGTAGTTCGTGATACAATTTACGTCTACGGTTCATTTGGCTTTGCCGTTGATGTGAGAGACAGGATCGACAATTCACGATTCAGAAACGGCGTGTACAGCATCAGGGTTTTCCTGAATGATTCGTTGATTTACTCCGTGCAGCTCGACCGTGCTCCTTCTTCCGGCGACTTGCAGTCGGGCTTGTATTTCGACTACGCTTTGGTTGCGGAGGAAGGGGGCAAAATTGCAAAGCTCTACATGCACTCGCCCAACCGTCTTCCCTTCCACCATCCTCAGACCGACAACGCGGGCATCATCAACACGGCGCTGTTCCACAGTGGACCGCACAGATACAGGATTGTAACCAGCGATTTCTGGAAGAATTCTTCCGAAATATCCGGAACGATTGTATTCTCAAATCCGGGGAAACTTTCCATCGCGGAATCCTCGGGATTGCTGCAGTTCAATTCCGGCGGGGCAGAATTGAACAGATTGAGATTGTTTTCATCAATCATTTCCAAACAGGGCCGGATACGATGGAAGGAGGAGTTTCTGAGACAAGAAGGAGCGGCTGTGCGGTTGTCGGGAATCAAAGGGAACTACGACGTTCTCCGAATCGAAGGGTGGGATCGATATGCTCCAAGCACGCTACCGGCATACTACTTCCCCAAAAAGAGGAGCTTACCCGCAGCGCGTGTGGAGTTTGATCACAAGGTCGAGCAAGACTTTGTCCGCATTTCATTGAAAACGGATGGCGCCTTCACATCAACTCCATCAATCGCCCTCGTCGAAGGATCTTCGTCAAGAACATTGACTGTGGCTCCGGTGGAATACAATTTCTACACGGCAACGTTCCGCCCCCTTGCGTCCCACATGGGAAGACGGACGCTCTTTGCAGAATATGAAGTCAACGGGCATCTTCAGACTCAGCAGAAAGAGATGACACTCTACCCCGTTCTTCCCGGCCAACCCTCGGTGATTTCGATTGATGGAGGCAGGCTGCACATTATTGCTGATTCTTCATCGGTGTACAAGCCTCTCTTTCTTGAAGCAAAGAGGACGGGTGACATGCGGTATTCTCTTTTTCCGAAGCATGTTGTGTTGGATGGAGGACTCCGGGTCAGGCTTCGGCCGGACCCGCATGAACACAACCAAGGCCTCTTCTTTCGCCGACGCAATTCGTGGATACTTCTAACCAATCAGAGGGAGGGTGAGTACTTCACAGGCCATCTTCGTCGCACGCCTGTTGATATTGCACTGCTGACAGACTCTCAGCCGCCGGCTGTTTCGAATCTCAGACTGCCGACAACCTACGGAAAACAGCCTCATAGAATCGTGTTCAATGTTCGCGACAACATGAGCGGCGTTGAATATGACGAGCTAAAGCTCTACATTAATGGCGTGTTCGCAATTCCGGAAATCGACGGTGAACATCGTCGGGTTGAGCATCGGTTCAAAACGCCTCTTGCACGCGGTTCCCACTCTCTTCTGATTCTTCTGAAAGATAGAATCGGCAATTCCGGCGAAGTACGCCGGACCTTCACGGTACGCTGACACTCATCCTTACTTCTTACAAGCATTACGGAGACATTCTTGTCAGATTCATCATCTCTTGCCAAAGTCTATTCGCCTAACGAAGTCGAATCAAAGTGGTACGCGTATTGGGAAAGTCATGATTTTTTCCATGCGGAAGTGAACCCGTCGAAGCCTTCGTACACAATCGTCATTCCCCCTCCGAACGTTACGGGCGTTCTTCACATGGGGCATATTCTCAACAATACACTTCAGGATGCTTTCATCCGCTACAAGCGAATGAAGGGATTTGAAGCATGCTGGATTCCCGGAACTGATCATGCGGGCATCGCAACGCAAAATGTTGTTGAAAAATCTCTGAAGAAGGAAAACAAAACCCGCCACGATCTCGGGCGTGAACAGTTCGTCAAGCGTGTGTGGGAGTGGAAAGAACGGTACGGAGGCGTTATCATCAAACAATTGCGCACGCTCGGATGCTCGTGCGACTGGCAACGTGAACGCTTCACGATGGATGCAACACTCTCCGTTGCCGTACGTGAAGTCTTCGTCCGTATGTTCGATGACGGCCTCATCTATCGCGGCAAGTATATCGTCAATTGGTGTCCGAAAGATCATACCGCCATCAGCGACGATGAAGTGAATTACTCTGAACAACAGGGGAAGATTTACTATCTCAAGTACCCGATTCGCGAAACGTCCGATTTTGCGATCGTGGCAACCACCCGGCCCGAGACAATGTTAGGCGATACGGCCGTCGCAGTCAATCCGAACGATCCGCGATATATCCATCTTGTCGGAACGATGGTAGAGTTGCCGCTGACGGGGCGCGAGATCCCCATCATTGCCGACGAATATGTTGACGCATCATTCGGCTCGGGAATGGTCAAGATTACTCCGGCTCACGACCCGAACGATTACTGGGTCGGGCAGCGGCACAATCTCCCCCAAATAAATATCTTCGACGTCTCGGCGACTCTAAACGACGAAGCTCCGGCACAGTACCGGGGGATGGATCGGTATGAGGCACGAAGGGCCGTTCTCAACGATCTTGAGGAACAAGGATTGATTCTTAAGATCGAAGATCATGTCAACAATATCGGAAGGTGTTATCGCTGCGACACGGTGATCGAGCCGTATCTTTCAGACCAGTGGTTTGTGAAGATGAAGCCGCTTGCCGAACCCGCCTTGAAGGTTGTACTTGATGGCACAATCTCGTTCTACCCCGATCGTTGGACGAAGGTGTATGAACACTGGATGACGAATATCCGCGACTGGTGCATCTCGCGCCAACTATGGTGGGGACATCGCATTCCTGTGTACTATGCTGATGACGGACGCTTCACAGCTGCGCGTAGCGAAGACGAAGCTCGCAAGAAACTCGGCCTCGACTCCGTGGCATCCCTTCGTCAGGATGAAGATGTGCTGGATACGTGGTTCTCGTCCTGGCTCTGGCCTTTTTCGGTTCACGACTGGCCACAGCATGAGAAGCTCGGCAAGAAAAACGATCTCGCCTATTTCTATCCGACGGATACGCTGGTTACCGCCCCGGAGATCATTTTCTTCTGGGTCGCACGCATGATCATGTCGGGCCTGTATTTCGGGCCGAGCTTCACGGGAAGCAACGATCCGAAGAAGAACATCCCCTTCAAGCATGTGTACTTCACAAGCATCGTGCGGGATGCGAAAGGACGGAAAATGTCGAAGTCGCTCGGCAATTCACCGGAGCCGCTCGACTTGATTGCGGAATACGGAGCCGATGCCGTCCGCTTCACAATACTCTATCTCGCGCCGTTGGGACAGGATATCATCTACGCAAAGGAGAAGAATGAAATCGGCCGGAACTTCGCCAACAAGATCTGGAATGCAGGCCGCTTTCTTCTGATGAATCGCGACCAGATCGGCGAGGCCGCAAAGAAAACGGAATTCAACATTGATCATCTTGATTTAGCAGACAGGTGGATTCTTTCCCGGTATCATTCAACGGCTCTCGACATCCAGAAGGTAATGGATGAATTCGAAATCAACAAAGTCACGAAAGTGATCTACGATTTCTTCTGGCATGACTACTGCGACTGGTACATCGAAATGGTGAAGTCAAGATTTTACGGCGATGAGCCTGCAGATATCAAGCAAGCTGTCGTGTCGAGGGCTCTTGACCTGTATGATGCTGCGCTGCGCCTTCTCCATCCCGTTATGCCTTTTGTGACGGAAGAATTGTGGCAACACATCCGTCAGCGAGGCACAGGGGAAACGATCATGCGCTCGCGGATATCTGAACCCGACACGTCGTTTGTGGACAAAGAAGTGGAGAATGAAATGCAGTTCGTGCAGAACGTGATTGAGTCGGTACGCAACATCCGGGGAGAGATGAGCATACCGCCATCAAAAGAACTCTCTCTCGTAGTGAAACTCTCCGGCATGCACAAGGAAGATCGGGTCCAACAATACAGCGGCTATCTGAAGCGGCTTGCCCGCGTCGCTTCGCTCACATTCCTGCACGATTCCACACGCCCCAAAGTTTCAGCAAGCGCCGTTGCGCAGGGAGCCGAACTTTTCGTTCCGCTTGAGGGGATTATTGATGTTGCCGTGGAGAAGGCACGGCTTGCAAAGGAGATTGACCGACTCTCAAACCTCCTGAAGAATGTTCAGGAAAAACTCACGAACCCGAAATTTGTCGACAAAGCGCCGAAGGATGTAGTGGAGAAAGAGAACGAGAAGATGAAAAATTTCGGCGAGACCCTCGAGAAATTGCAAAGGAGTTACGATGCGTTCAGTTAAGGAAAAACGGGCAAAGCATGTTGTCTGCCCATTCTTCATATCTGAAACAACCGGAATGGTATCGCCGGGAGAACAATCCCGTTCCTCCATCGCAGCTTTCCGGTGTTAGCGTGTTCCTATTCTCCGTACATCCTCGAAGATAGTCCCCTCACTTCTCACCGAAAGTCTGTACAAGCGCGGGAATTTCAATTCATTTTCCGCCAAACCCACATAGTGAACGCCCGCCTTGAATGGCGCCTCATTGAAGATTCGCGCAATCTCTTCGCCTGCACTATCGAAAAGCTGCAGGGTTACGAATCCGTCGTTCTTCAGCAGAAACTCAATAGACGAGTATTGCCTCGGGGGCCGGTTTGCGTGAGTGAGTTCCTGAACTCTCTGCAATTGCTGCTGCTTTCCATAGGAGAGACCGGGAACGTGTTGCGGCGGCGCTGCGGGTGAAAGCGCTTGGCGGATTGTGTCAACTTCTGATGTTGGTTTCATTGTGGGGGATTTCTCATGAACACGCAGCAAAGATAGACAAACAAAGGCAAGAAACAATCAGGAAATTCCTGATTTTGTTTCGCTTATTCCCCACACGCCTGTCAGGGAAAACGAGTCTCAGTTGTCCAATTTGATCAATCCTTCGCGGATTGCGTATTTTATGAGGTCAGCTAACGAATGGATGTTGAGTTTTTCAGCAATGCGTGCACGGTAGGTTTCCACGGTTTTGACCGAAATGTTCAATTCAGTAGCGATCTGCTTCATATTCTGCCCCTCTGCAAGACGGGTCAAGACTTGGATCTCCTGTGTTGAGAGCAGAGACGAAGTTACGGACTTCGTTTTCTGGAGAATGTCAATGTAGTCATAAACGACCACGTCCGTCAAGTTCGGACTGATGTACTTGCCGTTTTTGCTTACTGTTTCTATTGCTTCCTCCAGCTCTTCAAATGCACAATCCTTTAGCAGATAGCCTGAGGCGCCCGCCCGCAACATGTCGGTAACGAACCGCTTGTCGGAATACATCGAAAGGGCAATAATCTTCACCGACGGAGACGACTTCAAAATCTCCCGTGTCGCGTCAATGCCGGTCATATCCGGAAGTGAGATGTCCATGATGATGATATCCGGAGAAAGTTCACCGGCAAGCCGGAGGGCTTGGCTTCCATCCTCGGCTTCTCCGACAACGGTATTGTTCATCTGCGTATCCAGCAAGGCACGCAAACCATCCCGAAGAATCTTGTGATCGTCAACCAACAAGATGCGATTGTTCATACACGTATTCCCTGACTCTGAATAGCATTCTGTTTTTGAATGGGAAGGATGAGTTCAACCGACGTGCCGGACCCTTTGGACGACACAATCTCCATCCGTCCGCCGATCTGTGCAAACCGTTCGCGGATGTTGAACAAGCCGAAACCCTGATTACGCAACCGGCCTTCCCTTTCTTGTTTCAGATCCTGACCTACTCCGTCATCAGATACGGAAACGTGCAGATGATGCTGTCTGATTCCGACAGAGATGATGACGTTTTTCGCTTTGGCGTGTTTTGCCACATTGAGCAGCAACTCGCGCACCGAGTGAAACATTAATGTTCTTATTTCGTCGGTAAGCGGCAATTTTGATTTGTCGGCGTCTACGCTCACCGAGATGTTGTGTTGTGTATGAAACTGCTCGGCAAGCCAATCAAGAGTGGCTACCAATCCGAGTTCGTGCAGGGTGGGCGGACTTAACTCGAAGGTGAGAGTGCGGGTATGGTAGATAGCCGTCTCAATCAATGAACGTATCTCGTTCATGGCATCCGCCGGCCCGTCCGTCGATGCGGTTTTCTGCAACAAGCCGAGTTTGATTTTGCATACGGCAAGCGCCTGCCCGACGGAATCATGCAGCGTGGTTGCCAGGCTGCGGCGCTCACGCTCTTCGGTAACGGATAATTCTGCCGCCAACGAACGGAGTTGATGCTGGTTGGCCAGAATTTTCTCCTCAGCCTTTTTTCGTTCAGTCACGTCAAATCCGGTTCCGACGATCGCTTGTTTACCGTTGAAGTTGAGCCTTCCCTCCGAATAGTCAATCCAACACTCTTCACCGCCCTTCTTGAGAATCTTCAGTTCAGCGCGCCGGGTGCCTTCGTCATGCCGGCGGAAGAGAAGGCTTTGTTGTCTGAATTCTTCCCGAGAATCGGGATGAACGATGTTGAAAATACTATCCTTCAACAATTCGTCTGCCGAAAAACCTGTCAGAACCTCTGCGCTCGGATTGACAAACAGCACCTTGTGTTCATTGTAGATGAGAAGTGCGGAAGAGGTTGTTTCGGATATCGCCCGGAATTTCGATTCACTTGCACGGAGTTCCGCATCATACCGAACCTTTCTGTTATACAGGACCCCTCCGAAAGTCAGCACCAAACCGACTAAGCCCCCCGCAAGCACGAGCACAATTGGTTGGCGGTACAGCGGTGCCACAATCTCAAAGGAAGCTGATGCCCCCGCGGGATCAAAGACGCCAAAGGGGCTGATGGCCTGCATTTGAATTGAGTACACACCCGGCGAAAGATTGTCAATGGTTACGGTTCGCTTTGTGTTCCAAGATGACCATCGTCCGGTATTGAGCCGATAGCGTGTTAGGATGCTGCTCGATGCCGGATCGCCCCAATACGCGAAAACACTCCACAGCACCACGGCCGAGGATGCATGGGTTGTGGGTTGTTCAATCACAATTTTCGGGGCGGGTAATTGTTCTGTTGAGCGGTCAAGAATGGAGACGCCCCGGCCACGCGTGCCGACATACACTTTGTCCTCTGTCGGGAGAACCGGCCACAGTTCTGCACCGGAAAGCCCGGTGCGAGAGTCAATCGACGTCCAAATATCATTATCGTAGTGGCTCAATCCGCCCGACGTTGCCGCCCAGATTCGCCCCCGATCATCAACCCTCAGATCCCATACCTCGTTGTTTACAAGACCGTCGGCAATGCTAAACCAATGAATCGAATCGCGGTCATCAATATACGCTACGCCATGACTTTGCGTCGAAAACCATACTTTGTCATCATTGCCGATACACAGTGCGAAGATTCTGTCGACACCCGATGGATTCTTGGAAGCGGGGGATCTCCAATATGTCCAATCTCCCCCCTTCAGTCTGGCCAATCCGGCAAACGTACCGAACCAAAGTGCCCCATCCCTTCCCTCGGCAAATGCATATACTTTCCGCGAGGGCAGGCCCTCTTTTTCCCCCCAGTGAGACTCGAACTTGCCGTTTGCATAGACGTAGGCACCAAGAAGGACGGTAGAATCAGTGAGGGGAAAGACAGGCCAAATCGCAAGAAACCAAAGCCTGCCTTCAGAATCCATTCGGATTTTGTGAACCTTGTTCCCTTCAAGAGGTGTGCCTCGGGCAAAGCGTTGCCACTGTTTTCCATCCCATCGAAAAGCACCGTCAAAACCGCCGCCGCTGGAGATCCACACATTTCCGTCTCTATCTTCAATCAAACCTGTAACCACATACAGATGCACACCCAGAATCTTGTAAATTGTTTTCACGGTTCCATTGGGCTTACGAATCTCTATTCCTTTGGCTGAGGCAATCCACAAAGATCCGTCTCTGGTTTTGATGATTTCATTAATCGAGTTGCGGGGATCCGGGAATTCGTACTGGAGATACGTCCAGCGGCGGGATGTTTCTCTAAAAAGAAAAAGACCGCGCTGAGTACCAATCCACAAGTCATCGTTCTTACGATAGCCCACAAATTCAATATCGCGCACTTGAGGCTGGCGAAAATCCACAGGTTCCCATTTGTCATACTGCCTCAAACGTGCCGATCCGGATTCGTGTATGGCGAGAATCCATCCCTTCGAATTCATCGCAGCGGATTTCAGTGAGAAGCCTTTGGTTTCCGGGGCAAGCCGGGGTTTCCTTCCGCGATCCCATTCCCATATCCCCCAGGCATCGAAAGGAAGGGAAATTGACACAAGTCCCCGTCCGTCGCTGTTCTCCAGAAGTACGTGGCGTTGCGATTTCAGCATTGTGGTCGACCACCGCATTTGCTCAGCCCATCCTCCCCCATCCCATTTGAACAGTGCCTCATTCGAATTCACCCAAACAGTTCCGCTTGCCGTCTGCCACATATCATGCACTTTTTCTCCCGGCATCATGGGTATCAGCGTGTCGCGGGAAGCTAAAAATAACTCCTCGCGGGATGTGAGAAGAATACTGTCCGATGAGAATGGAATGGCATGTTCAACATGTCCTGTCACAATTGACCGGAAACCGGTTTTTCCCCCGATGAAGGCCTTTCCCCGGGTGACAAGCAGAATCCTGTCGTCGGGAAGTGCATAGAATGCGTTCGTGCGGCCGACGGGAAGCACAAGCGACGTATCAACCGTGTTCCAGCGATAGCCATCAAACCAAGCCACTCCGCGCGATGTTGCAACCCAAGGTGTGCCGTCGCTGGTTTCAACTACATTGTAGATGTTATCCGAGGGAAGGCCGGATTCTGTTGTGAAGTGAACCCAGCGCCACTCTTGATCGAACGGAGGAAGTTGAGCATGCGCTGGCGGCAGCATACCAAGCACCGCGTACGCAGACGCAGCGCAGATTCTGATGACTAACCGGTGGCAAGCTTTCTGCATTAAGCAATGGAGACTGTTCAGGAATGGATTGCGTGTGAAAAATGATAGGCGAAACCGTCGCAAAAGTCAAGCAACTCTCTCTATATTGACTGAACTATCCAAAATGTGCATATTGGTTGGGAGTTGCAGCATGGTGGTTCCCCTTCGACTCATCATTCCTCTGACATTGTAGCCCTAATGCAGTTTGTATGAAGAACAATGCGCTTGGCTTATACCTCAGCGAGACAACAGCTCAGGCAATTATTATCGAACGTCTCGGCAACCGTTCCGTTCTGGCCGCTGCCCGGGAATGGGAGAACACGTTGTTCGACTATGCCGGGGATGATACACCCGGCATGGACGCCTTTGTGGATTTGCTTGACCAATTCTTGAATTCCACGCCTGTCAGGGTACAACGTTCAGGAGTAGCCCTCGACACTTCCCTGCTTTTTTTTAACACCATTCCGTTCGAGGCAACTGCCACGCACGAGCAGATGCTGCAACACATCCGCTGGGAATTGGGAGAGTATTTTCCGGGGCTGCCTCGGAATGCGTTCATCTCCGATACACACACGCTCGCACGGCACAACGGCAGTCAGTTTGACAATATCCTTGCCGTATCGGTACGACGGGATCTTATCGGCAAGCTCCGGCACGGACTCGGAAAACTCCAACTTCGACTCGACGTTGTGGATTCCGACCACTTCAGTGCCGACGGGCTTCTTCGTATGAATTATCCCGAAGCAGTCAACAAATCTCATGCTCTCCTCGGCCTGAAAGGAGAGCGGCTCGATGCGAGCATTCTCCGTTCCAGTGAAGTCGAGTCGTTTGCCTACTTTTCGCTCCACTCGTCACGCGCTGTTCTTGAGAGGATCGGATGGCTTAACCGGATTTCCCCGACGCTCAACACCATCTACGTGTACGGAACTGAAGTCACACGCGAACTTCTTGCAGAAATCCGCAACTCCTCCCCTATCCCGGTCGAAGAACTGGATCCGTTCCGACACATTGAAGTAGCAGAAGGTGTCCGCCAGGAGAGTAACCCGGAATTCACACCCGCACGGTACGTTGCCTCAATCGGTATTGCCCTTCGTCCTGAATGATGCTATTGAACAATTGAATCGGACTCACATGCGTGTCATTAGCGGTACATACAAAGGGCGAATCCTCAAAACGGTCAAAAACTTCTCCGTCCGTCCGGCAACAGACCGGGTGAAGCAAACGCTGTTCGACATGCTGGCAACACGGCTGGAGATGGATGATGCAACTGTACTTGATTTATTTGCCGGAAGCGGGGGACTTGGCATTGAGGCGCTAAGCCGGGGCGCGGCACATGTAACGTTCGTCGAACATGACGAAGAGGCCGCACTCTACATAGAAAAGAATCTGTACACTCTCGGTTGTGAAGACCGGACGGCAATCGTCGAAACCGATGCTGTGTCATTTGTCCGCCGGTGCAAGGATTCGTTTGATTTGATTTTTGCCGACCCGCCGTATCTCTTTCCCGAAACGCCGGAACTCCCCCGGTTGATTCTCGGACAACAGATGTTGACGCGCAACGGGTACTTGCTTATCGAACACACGACGGATATACAATTCGAGACTACAGAACTGTTTCATGCCGGACCGGAGAAGCGATTCGGCAGAACCGTTGTTACGTTCTTCCGACATCACGAACAAGAATAGCCCCGCTCATGGCACGAAAACCGATAGCTATTTATCCAGGCACATTCGACCCTGTAACGAACGGCCACGTTGATGTTGTTCAACGTGCTACTCAAATGTTCTCAAAGGTGATCGTGCTTGTTGCCCGCAACGTAACTAAAACTCCCATGTTCAACGATGTTGAACGTGTCGAGATGATCAAGGAAGTGTTCAACGGAAACAAACACGTTTCTGTGGATCTCTTCGATGGATTGGTTGTAGACTACGCACACAGAAACAATGCAAGCGTGATTGTTCGCGGACTCCGTGCTGTTTCTGATTTCGAGTATGAATTCCAGATGGCGCTGATGAATCGTAAACTCGATGCCGATGTCGATACTGTGTTTCTGATGCCGCATGCCCGGTACACATATCTCAACTCTACCATTGTGCGGGAAGTTGCACGACTTGGCGGAGATGTCTCGGGATTCGTGCCGCCCAACGTACGTCGGCGACTGCAGGAAAAGCTGAATTCGCGTAAACGCAACTGAGTGAATGCTCGTTCTTTCGGATAAAATCAAACACATCGAAGAATCACAGACGCTCGCTCTCTCAGGCAAAGCGAAGCGCATGAAGGATTCGGGAATCGATGTTGTGAGCCTGACTGCCGGTGAACCGGATTTCCCCACCCCGCGTCATATCAAAGACGCGGCGATCACGGCCATTGAAAATAACTTCACGAAATACACGCAGAACGCCGGTTCGCCCGACCTCATCGACGCCATCGTTCGAAAGTTCACGCACGAGAACAATCTCTTCTTCGGACACAACCAGATTCTCGTTTCGGCGGGAGCAAAACAATCCATCTTCAACGTCCTGCAAGCAATCTGTAACAAGGGCGATGAGGTGTTGTTCTTCAGTCCGTATTGGGTAAGCTATCCCGAGATTGTGAAGCTTGCCGATGCAATTCCGGTCCCCGTGCCGACAAGCATCGCAAACAACTTCAAGCCTGATATCGAGCAACTACGCAAAGCAATTACTCCGAAGACGAAGGCGTTAATCATCAACTCTCCGAACAATCCGTCGGGGGTGGTGTTCTCCCAGGACGATATGGAATCGATCGGGTCGATTGTCAAGGATGCAAACATTTTTGTCATCGCAGACGAGATCTATGAAAAAGTCGTGTACGATAGCAACAGGCATTTCAGCATCGGCTCCATCAAATCCCTTCGCGATAACGCGATAACGGTAAACGGCGTGTCGAAAGCATTCTCGATGACGGGATGGAGAGTCGGCTATGCAGGCGGGCCCGCGGCTGTAATCGAAGCGGCCGCTAAAGTGCAGACGCAGGTTACTTCAAACGCAAACTCGATTGCACAGAAGGCAACCGTTACTGCCCTCACCGTTCCCACGCCCGATTTGCAGACCATGGTGAGTGCTTTCAAGGAGAGAAGGGATGTTGTGTACAAACATCTTTCCGCCATGACGGATGTGCGTGTAGCGCTGCCCGGGGGAGCTTTCTACTTTTTCTTCGATGTCAGTAAATTGTACGGAAGGAAATTTCAGAATCACGTCATGAGAAACTCAGCCGATATGGGAACCTATCTGCTCGATCATCATCATGTAGCCACGGTTCCCGGCGTGGCGTTCGGAGATGACTCATGTCTCAGAATCTCCTACGCGTGCTCACTGCCTGAATTGGAAAAAGGATTGGAGCGAATCAAGACAGGCTTCGAAATGCTCAGCTAACCGAAACCACACAACAAGACTTTCTATGCCAACATATCAATACCTCTGTAAAAACTGCGGACATCAACTTGAGGAACTGCAATCCATCAAAGAACCCCCTCTCACCCAATGCCCCGAATGCAAGCAGGAAGCGCTTTTACGCATTGTCGGTTCGGGTTCGGGCGTAATATTCAAGGGGACGGGCTTTTACAAGACCGATTATGTCAAGAGTGAGAGAAACGAGGCCAAATCATCCGGCGCCGAGGAGAAGAAGAAAGACAGCGGAACCCCTTCGCCTGCAGCCGATACGAAAACACCGCCTGCCTCCCCGTCTGATTCCGGAAAGAAGAAGGATGAGATGTGAAAAAAGAAACGTCCCGCAGAAGTTGCAGGACGTTCTTTCTGTTGAAGTGCAGGAATGCTTACTTGTGATCATGCCCGTGGTGTGCATCATCCTTCATTGGCTTGTCGGCGTCAGGCTTCTTTGATTCCACCAACGATGCAACAAAGAATTTCTCGCCCTTGATTTCACCGGTCACGTCTGCTTGGAAATCGCTGGTTTTCTGGCTGCTCTCAAACATCTCTCTGGCAAGTCTGTCTCCGTTATCATCGAACTTAATCCACTTGCCATTTTCGTAGAACAGGCCGTAGCCGCTTGCAGCGCAGGCTTCTTCAAGGGCGCATTCTTTCGTATGTTTCGCAGCGCGCACCATCGGATCGCCTTTCTTTGCCATCCCTTTCGCACACATCTGATCCACAACATAGCCGTGGAGAGCCTTGCCCTTCTCCGCCTTGACATTTTCAGACGAAATCTCTTTCACCTGTGCCTTCTTGGACTTCACATCTGATTTTGTGTCGGCATCTTGCGAAAACGCCGCAACCGACATGCACATCAGCAACACAAGTGCAGTTTTCATACTACCCTCCTCCATGAATGATGATTAATGCTGTAAGATGTAATTGCATTCCCCTGATTACTGCTCACATAAACGCCGCGGCACTCAAAATTGTTCCTGCACGAACACTATTCGTAGCGGTCGAGTTTGAATTTTTCGCCTAAGTACAACTTCCTCGCTTCGGGATCGTTGGCAAGCGCTTCGGCTGTTCCGGACATCAGGATCTTTCCTTCAAAGAGAAGATAGGCTCTATCGGTTATCGATAGTGTTTCGTGCACGTTGTGATCCGTGACCAGAACGCCGATATTGCGTTGCTTGAGTCGTGCCACAATCCGCATAATTTCCTCGACGGCAATCGGGTCGATGCCTGCAAACGGCTCGTCGAGCAGAATGAACTTCGGTTCTGTTGCAAGAGATCGTGCGATCTCCGTCCTGCGACGTTCACCTCCCGACAGCATGTACCCCTTGCTGCGCGCGATATGCGTGATGCTGAAATCGTTCATCAATTCCTCGCACCGTTGCTTGCGCCGGGTATGGCTGAGATCCATCATCTGCAGCACTGCCATCAGATTCTCTTCCACCGTCATCTTCCGGAACACGGATGCTTCCTGCGGCAGATACCCCAAACCCATGCGTGCCCGCTTGTACATTGCAACCTTTGTAATCTCAACGTCGTCCAGAAACACCTTGCCGCTGTCGGGCGTGACCATTCCGACCACCATATAGAACGTCGTTGTTTTTCCCGCACCGTTCGGGCCGAGCAATCCGACGACTTCGCCCTGCCGCACGTCAATGCTGACGGTGTTCACGACTGTGCGCTTCTTGTACGCTTTGACAAGATTCTCCGAACGGAGAATCCGGGACGTTTGTACGAAATGGGTTTCGGGTGTCATTTCTTCTTGATGTCTTGTCTGTTCGGTGTCGTGAATGTGAAGTCCGATTCGCGGCGTACCGGCCTGTCTTCCCTCCACACAAATCCGGCAACCGCATATTCAAGTTCCCGCCCGTGAACGAGGTTTTCCGGAATGTACTCTCCTTCAACACCACCAAACACTTTGATGGAACTGAGTTTCCCTTCTTCCCACAACATCACAATTCTGTCGCCGCTTGTTTTGTTCAGGCCATTGGCAAGACTGTCCTCGTACACGTGATACACGGAAATTGCCCTCGTGTTCACTTCCATCCGTTCCATTCCATTCTCCCCGAAATGAAGGATCATCTCTTCACCCGTTATCTGATCAAATTTTTGGGGATAGAGAGTGTCGCTTTGGGATATTGCAAGACTTCTGCCGGATACGAACACACGATCCAATTTGTTTCTTCTGAGATACACATTGATGGAATCGCCGGTAACCTGTGTACGCTCGTACCAAATGACGGGCGACCGGCGAAGCAGGATGCTGTCATCTTGCGTATAGAAGATTGCAACGCCAGCGATGGAGGCCATATCGGCGCGAAGGATTTCAACACTGTCGGTGGCAATCAATCGCTTGTCCGCGCCGCCTCGATACGCCTCCATCACTCTGCTTCGAACAATGAGTGTGTCGATCGTTCCTGAACTCGCAGTCGTATCGTACTTGACAAGAACAGGAAATACGGTCATGCGGCTGTACTCCTGCTTCTTGAACGATTCAAAATGCCCGCCCCGAATCGTCAGATTGTCTGCATAGCTTTGAATCTCGACTTT
Organism: Bacteroidota bacterium; assembly: GCA_019637975.1. Lineage (NCBI taxonomy): Bacteria > Pseudomonadati > Bacteroidota > Bacteroidota bacterium. The sequence goes on from JAHBUR010000012.1 coordinate 27,870, forward strand.
CCCGAGAGCGATTGTTCGCCCGTCGTCACGGTAATACGTCAGCGAATCGGCAATCAGGTTGGACTCTTTGTCATTGGCGACAACTTTCGATCTGAAGAACGCTTTCTTCGGGCCGATGTCGTACTCGCCGAAGTGAGCCGAGAGCGTCATACTTCTGTCATCAAGGTGAACAGTGTCGTATGCAACGGCACGCCTGTCTTCACGAAAATACATTCCCCGAGGAAACTTCATCGTTAGACTGTCATCCACAACAACAACATTTCCGAGAAGTTGGACATTCCCTGTTTCCTGAAACTGCACGGCCCTGTCGCACGAAATTCTGACACGTTCTTGGGAGAATCGGACATTCCCTATCAATTCGCGGGCGCTTTCGCCATCCACAACCCGCGCAACAAGGCTGTCTGCATTTTCGATGACAATGAGCCTTTCACTTTGACTGCGGACTTCAGTAAACGTCGAAAGGAAGAATGCAAGAAAGAGGAACGTCCACTTCGTCATCTCATTCCTTCGTTACCGCACTGCCGGTAACACGGAAGATCTTGTAGTTCTTCAGATTCTGATCACTCTCCATTCCATGTCCCATAATGTGTTCCGTTGGAGAAACAATATCAACAAAGGCCTGCGTTGTAATCTTTCGGGTGGAATTGTTCCAGAACAATGAATCGGTTTTCAATGTTGTTCCGCTGTCGGAAACAACGACAACATTGTCGTACGCTACAAAGTCCTGCGTGGCATCATCTACTTTGCCCCGCCTTGCGGTAAGAACAGACGTGTGATGCTGATCGGCATCAAAAAAATCCACGCGAAGGCTGTCGGAAAGAAGTGTGTTCCGTCTGGCAGAGAATTGCGCAATGTGACCCGCCCACAGGATGGCTTTGACTTTGGCGGAATCGGAAAAGGTAATTGTACTGTTCCAGCTTTCTTGGCTTGGAAGTTCTTCGTCGGGAAGTGCTACCACCGAAGGCTTGACCTTCTCTTCACATCCCAGCAGCGCAAGCGAGAGGACAAAAAGGATACAGAATCTCATGCGGCGTCGTCTCCTACCAAACCGGTTTTCACAAGATCGTGAAGATGAACGACGCCAACCGGCCGACCTGTACTGTCAACCACAACAATTTGCGTGATGTTGTACGTTTCCATCTCTTGTAACGCAACGACTGCAAGGCTCCCAAGCGGAACGGTTTTCGGTTTGCGCGTCATTGCATCAACGACGCTGATGTTGGTGATATCGCTGGTCTTTTGAAGGAGCCGACGAAGGTCGCCATCTGTTACCAACCCGGCAAGTGTACCATCCTCTTCAAGCACAAGGGTACAGCCAAGACGTTTTGTAGTAATTTCCATGATCGCCTCCCGCACCGAGGCATTCAGCCCGACTCGGGGAATGCCGTCACCTGTTACCATCAATTCATCGATTTTGAGAAGCAATCGCTTGCCCAACATTCCCGCGGGATGATACAAAGCGAAATCTTCTTTCGTAAACTGGCGCTTGTTCAGCAACGCAATTGCCAGTGCATCGCCCATCACAAGCGTAGCGGTTGTCGAAGATGTCGGCGCGAGATCATGCGGGCACGCTTCCTCTTCGACTGATGCGTCAAGAACAACCGTGGAATCTTGAGCGAGCGGTGAATTCAATCGGCCGACAATCGAAACAATCGGGACACCGAGACGCTTGAACATCGGCAACAAGTGGCTGAGTTCATCCGTGTTGCCGCTTTTGGAAATGCAGACAACGACGTCGTTTTTGCGCACCATACCAAGATCGCCATGAATGGCATCGGAAGGATGGAGGAACATTGCAGGCGTACCGGTTGAGTTCATCGTCGCGACAATCTTCCGGGCGATAATGCCCGACTTGCCGACACCCGTAACGATGACCCTTCCCGTGCATTGCAAAATCAACTCAACAGCGCGGGCAAAGTTCGCATCAATACGTTTCTCCAATTCGGCAACAGATTGTGCCTCGATGCGAACGACCTTCTTCCCTTCCTCGATGATGTTGATATCAGAATCGGCTTTCATACTATGAGTTCTTTCGTACTATCCTTCTGAAGAAAGCGGCAAAACCGGTTTCTTGAGGTTTCGGCTGCTCAAGAACGATCTCGACCCGCTTCTTCAGTCTGTTGTATGCGATGAAAGCCGCCTGCATGTCTGCATCAGAATGGGATTCCGCATGCTCGAACAGCAGGTTCGAATTCAACGCAACGTTCGGATCACGAATTCCCTTATGCAGCATCAACTCATTATAGAAATTCGTAATCGGAATAAGATGATTCATCAGCGTCACTGCATCATGAAGCCACAAGCGTTTTTCCTGCGTCGCAATCACAAACGTGAGCGTATCGGAAATCCTGACTTCCCGCACCGGTGAATGCAGAGCCGGAGAAAGAGACCCGGGCTTCCAACCGGAGTACGTCCATCGCCGCTTCTCTTCAAAATGATCCGGAATCTCGGTTCCGTGCGCGGATACAATCTCTGCATCAATCTGATCCCCCACACATTCCCGCACTGTAATTGTAAACCTGTCGATAGTAGTTTCCACAACGCCGTATGCAACGACCGGAGCAAGCGGGGATACGATGTCGGCAACATCATCCGGATTTCCAAGAACAAGGTTTCCCTTCCCTCTTCTTCCTTCCGCGAGCACAAGCATGCTGCGGAGGAGATTGCGGTATTCAGCATACCCCAGACTTTCCGCCGGCAGGACGAACTCCAGAAGGTCACGCTCTTTCGCTCGCAGCTTGCGCGGATATGTTTCGCTGTTTGGCTCCACAACGATGTTGACCGGACTACTATTCATTTCTTTTGAAGGGAGAGAATCATGTCAACTGCTTCGCGCACAGCGCCGTCGCCGCCACCTGCCTTGCAGACATAGTCGACGCGTTTCTTTACTTCAGCGACAGCATTTGCGGGGGCAATCGAGAGCCCGACTAATTCGAGCAGCGGCAAATCGAACACATCATCTCCCACAAAACAAAACTCGTTGTCCGCAAGCTTGTGCCTTTTCTGGATATCCCTGAACACCGTCACCTTGTCCACCCTGCCCTGATGAAGTTCGGCAATTTTCAAATCTTTTGCACGGCGCGTCACCACCGGCGTGTCGCGCCCGCTGATGATGCCGAATTTAATGCCGAGATCGCGTGCATGCGCAATGCCGTAACCGTCGTGCGCGTTGAAGCGCTTGAGTTCCACGCCGTCGGCCGTGTAGTAAATACCTCCGTCCGTCATCACTCCGTCAACGTCAAGGAGAATGAACTTGATGCGCTTTGCCTTGCGTGAAAGGGATTGTCGGGTAATCATGCAAATTGTTTTACGATTTTGTCAATTGCGGTTACCTCTCGAAGAAGCCCGTCAAGCAACTCCAGCCTCAACTGGCTTGCCGCATCACTCAGAGCTTTCTTGGGGTCGGGGTAGACTTCTACAAAAAGCCCGTCAATACCAACAGCAGCAGCGGCTCGCGCAAGAGGAAAAATAAACTCCGGCTGCCCCGCCGTCTGCGCCGCCGACTTGTCGCCGCCGGGCAATTGAACAGAATGCGTCGCATCAAATACAACCGGATATCCAAGTTCACGCATGATCTTCAGTGAACGCATATCTACCACAAGATTGTTGTAGCCGAACGTTGTTCCCCGTTCCGTGAACAGAATATTCTTGTTGCCGGTCTCCTCGACTTTGGCGGCGGCGTGCTTCATATCCTCGGGCGCAAGAAATTGTCCCTTCTTGATATTCACGACGCGGCCAGTTCGTCCGGCTGCTTGCAGCAGTTCTGTTTGCCGGCAGAGGAACGCAGGAATCTGAAGTACATCGGCAACTTCGGCGGCGACGGCGGCTTCCGGCTCTGTGTGAATATCGGTAAGAATGGAAAGATCGAACTCCCTCTTCACCTCGGCAAGAATTTTCAACGCTTCATCCATTCCAATTCCAACAAATGACTTGCCGCTCGTCCGGTTCGCCTTTTTGTAGGATGATTTGAAGACAACGGGAGTATTGTGTTTACGGGCAATCTCCTTAACTACTTTTGCCGTCTGCATTGTCACCTCCCTGCTTTCCACAACGCATGGTCCGGCAAACAACACAAGCGGTTTGCCTTGTCCTATTTCTATATTTCTGATTCGGATCGTATTCATCAGTTCAAGACATCAATTTTCAAACATCAATGGCATCAGGATTTGGTTTGCCAAGCACGCCTTCCTGCCGTGCCATAATAACGGTAACAACCGCATCGCCCGTAACATTGAGCACGGTTCTGCACATATCGAGAAACCGGTCAACGCCTAAAATCAGTGCGATGCCTTCTTCCGGGATATTGACCGAACGCAGCACGATAATCAGCATGACGATACCGACACCCGGCACCGGTGCGGTACCAATTGATGCCAGCACAGCCGTCAGGATAATCGTAAGCTGTGCGCCAATGTTCAGGTCAATGCCGTACACCTGCGCAATGAATACGGCAGCAACCGCCTGATACATTGATGTTCCATCCATATTGATCGTTGCGCCGAGAGGAAGGACGAAACTGGTAATCTTTTTGGGAACGCCGAGATTCTTCTGGCAACAGTCCATGTTCACCGGAAGCGACGCCGCGCTTGAGCTGGAACTGAACGCAATCAGCATCACATCCTTGATGCCGCGGAAGAATGTTGCCGGATTCATTCCCCCAAAAATCCTGACCAACAATCCGAGCGTGATGAACTGATGCAGTGCATACGCGAGAAGAAGCGTACCGACATACCACGCAAGCGTCTGGAGAATATCGAATCCGAATTCGCCTACCACCGCGGCAATCAAGGCAAACACGCCGTATGGTGCAATCACCAAAATCAATTCCACCATCCTGATCATTGTGTCGCTCACACCGTCGAAGAAGCGGATAACGGGCTCGGATTTCTGTTTCGACACCATCGTCAGCGAAACTCCCAACATTAGCGCAAAGAAGATGATCGCCAACATATCTCCGCGAGACATCGCCTCCACCGGGTTCGTCGGGACAATACGCATCAGCAGATCGACGAGGTCGATCGAGGTTTCCTCCTGAATCTTGTCCGCAATGTTCGCCTCAAAGTTGACCATGAGTTTTTCACGCGAGTCCGTACTCAACCGGGTTCCCGGCTGAATGGTATTCACCAATAGCAAGCCCATGGTGATCGCGGTGACAATCGTTATCATATAAAAGCCGACGGTTTTTGACCCGATACTCCCCACTTTCTTGATGTCGCCTAAACTTGCTGCGCCGACAAGCAGCGACGACAGCACAAGCGGGATTGCGACAAACATCAGTAGGCGGATGAACAACGTTCCGACGGGTTTGATGAGAACGGCTATCGTCTTCACCTTTTCGATCTTTCTCACGTTCTCGAAACTCATCGGGTCGCCGGTTTCGGGCGTAACGTTCACAATCAGCTTGGCCTTGTCGGCGGCAGATAGTTTGCCGACATACGACAGGATTCGCAACTGATCCTCAGCGCCAAACGCTGCCTTCACCGTCATCGTTTCTTTGTCCTTGAACGAGATTTCCTTCCAGCGCTCGACGACCTTGGATGCCGTCTCCGTTTTGTCGAGACGGTAGGTGATTTCGAGTTTGTATTTGGAGATGTTGAAGACGGCGCCGAAAATGGCCCCGAGAACAAGGGCAAGCAGGATTTTATGATGGAGTTTCAGTTTACGTGGCATGAACCGGTGGTTGTATGGATTGATGGCAGTTCAGGGCGGGGCATACTGAGCAGCCCGGCCTAATTTCGATGCTATTATACGGAAAAGGTGAAAGAAGCGAAAGGCGAGCCCTGAGGCTATTCTGCAGAATGTCAGTATTTCCAACTCTTTCTGGATTTTGGTATCATATCACGAGTTTACTTGATTCAAAGAGCCGAAAGTCTACGCTATTAGTTATGTCATTCCTTCGCGCCTACGCCAAAATCAACCTCGGGCTTCGCATCCTCGAAAAACGTCCCGACGGCTACCACAACATTGAGACAGTGTTTCACCGGATTGATCTGTTTGATGAGATTGAGCTTTCGAGTTCGCCTGCAATCAAAGTCGTGAGTACGTCGGATGAGGCGCCGGGGGATGAGTCGAACATCTGCCACAAAGCTGCACGGTTGCTGAGGAATCACTTCGGCATTCGTGACGGCGTGTGCATTTCCATCAACAAGAAAATTCCCGTCGGTGCCGGACTCGGCGGCGGCAGTTCGGATGCGGCAACGGTTCTTCGGGCGTTGCCGGCGTTTTGGAATCAGAGCATTGATGAAGAATCACTCCGCTCCATCGCTCTTCAACTCGGCTCCGACGTTCCGTTCTTCCTCGGAAACGGCTCGGCAGTAGGAAGAGGCCGGGGCGAAATTCTGGAGTACTTTTCGCTTGCGCTCCCCTATTACATTCTTCTCTGCAATCCCAACATTCACGTCTCGACGGCTCAAGCGTACACGAAGATAAGGCCGGCAACCCCTGATGTTCCCATTTCTCTGCAGGAAATTCTCTTAGCGCATTTGCACGAACCGGCCCGCTTATCGGAGTTGTTGCGGAATGATTTTGAGTCTGTTGTATTCGAAGAATATCCGACTATTGGAGCGGTGAAACACGCAATGCTCGAACAGGGCGCGGTGTTTGCGCTGATGTCGGGAAGCGGCTCGTCGGTATTCGGATTTTTTGAGAATGAAGCAACAGCAGGACGGACAGCCGACCGATTCCGTTCACAAGGGTACCGTACATTTCTCACGAAGCCGGGATTCGTGCCCCGGATTCATGAACATTCAATTGCATATTGACTCCGCCTCCCTGCTCACCAACTCGCGTACCCGGTTGAGAATTTCATCAGGCAGGTATGGTTTCTGGACCAGATCCTTCGCCCCCGCCCTCAACAAGTTCGAACGCAACGTTGTGTCAATATACCCGCTCGCGAAAACAACCTTCACGTTCGGATTGATCTCTTTCATCCTTTGGAATGCCTCCCATCCATCAATCTTCGGAAGTCCGAGGTCGGTGAGAACCAAATCAATCTCATCTTTTTTGCTTGAGTAGATGTTGATTGCTTCAAGACCATCGACCGCTGAAAGTACTTTGTATCCCTTGCTTTCCAGCAATCCTTTCACGAGATCGAGCAGAAGCTGTTCATCTTCAACGACAAGAATCGTCTCGCCGCCTGACGATTGATCAGCTTGCATTTGTTCGGCTTTTGCCTCATGCTCAACATCCTCACGTCGGACAGGAAAATAGAGTGTGAATGTTGTTCCTTTCCCCGGTTCGCTCGTCACATCAACAAACCCTGAATGACTTCTTGTAACTCCGTACACCACCGCCAGTCCCAACCCCGTTCCCTTCCCGATTTCTTTCGTTGTAAAGAACGGTTCAAACATCCGGTTGAGAACTTCGGGAGGCATACCTGTACCGGAATCACTGACACGGATGCCTGCGTACATGTGTTCATGCGCTTCAGGGTAACGCTCACGCAGGAACAACCCTCTGATCAATTCTGTTTCGATGCCGAGCGTGCCTCCGTTCGGCATTGCGTCACGCGCATTGACACACAGATTCAACAACGCCTGATGGACCTGGTTGGAGTCTGCAATGGTAGCGGGCAGCGCGGGGTCCAGTTGAAGACGGAAGTCGATGATCTTGGGAAATGTTTCCGACAGCATTTTCTGCAGTTCTTGAATCACATGATTCAGATCGACAGGTTCAAAGACGGTTTCGTTCCGTCGGGCAAACGTCAGAATTTGCTTCACGAGCTTCGTGCCGCGTTGAACGGCACGGTTGATCGTATCGACGCTGTTCGCTTTGCGGATTAATTCGGGGTCGCCTTTCAGCAGAATGTGGGCGTGCCCCATGATGATGGCGAGTATGTTGTTGAAATCGTGCGCGATGCCTCCGGCAAGCGTGCCGATGCTTTCCATTTTCTGCGCCTGGCGGAGTTGTTCTTCGAGCAGCTTGTGACGCGTGTTGTCGAACACGTATCCCTTGATTTCTGTTAACTCGCCGGCGGCGTCATACTTTCCGATGACATTCTGAATCACAAACACCTGTGAACCGTCCCGCCGACGAAGTTGAAGTTCCTGATGTTCGAGTTTCAGATTTACTCTTAACAAATCCCGAACCTCCGCAAACTGTCTCGATTTCGGGTACAACCCAATGAGGTTGAAGGCCAGCGCCTCTTCAACCGAATCAAAGCCGAAGATACGCGCAAACGAAGGATTGCACGAGAGCAGCCGCCCGTTCGGCGCGGAAGTGAATGCTCCGGCCAGATCATCATTGAAGAAATCCCGGTACTGTTCCTCACTTGCCCGCAACGCCTCTTCGGAACGTTTTCGCTCGGTAATATCGCGTCCGACCGTAACGATTGCGGTGACCGCATCATGCTCATCCCTCACAATCGAGCGGGACAGCGAAACGTAGAATTCGGTTCCGTTCTTGCGGCGGTGGATCGTTTCACCGTCGCTATGCTCGTCGCATACGGCTCTCTCATGCAATCCGACTACTTCTTCCTCGGTGTAGCCGTATGATTCGCAAAATGCTTTGTTTGCAAACTGAATAGTGCCGGTCACATCGGTCACAAAAACCGTGTCATTCGTGTGCATGATCGCGTGAAGCAGCATGTCGCGTTGCTTCTTTGCCCGGTTGCTATCGACGGCTTTTTGAACAGTCAGCGGAAGCATGTTGAGATAGTTGCGTTCCGGATCTTTGATAAGATAATCGTACGCTCCGGCTTTCATGGCTCGGACGGCAATCTCCTCATTCCCTGCTCCGGTAATGATAATGAGGGGAATACTCTTCGCCTGCTCGCACACGTCAAGGGCGGTTCCGTCCCCGAGATGGTAGTCGGAAATAACAGCGTCGAAGCGTTGGGCGCGAAGAAGCGGCAGGGCGCGGGCAAAGGAATCCGCGATGTCGAACCGGAAAGGAATGTTCTCCCGTTCGATATGCCGCTTGAACGCAAGCCGGTCGACGATGTCATCTTCTATGAGGAGTATCCGGATGTCATCCATGGTTTCTAGTCGGGTAGTTCGCTCAGCGTCCAGTAGAGATTGATGTTGCGCACGACATCAACAAACTGAGGATATTCCACCGGTTTGATCATGTATCCGGCAACACTCAAGTTGAATGACTCGAACCGATCCTGCTCAGCTTTCGATGTTGTGAGGACGACAGCCGGAATGCGCCGGAGATGTTCATCCTGCTTCAGTGCTTTAAGCAGTTCAAGTCCGTTCATCTTCGGCATGTTGAGATCGAGAATGATGATGCACGGTCTCGGATTGCCGGTATCCCGAAGATACGACAGGGCTTCTTCGCCGTTCGCCTTCACGACAAGATTGTTTGTCACGTTGATTTCTCTCAGTGCCCTCTTGACCGTCATCGCGTCAACAACGTCGTCTTCAACAAGAAGTATGGTTTCGTCCGTCTTCATTTCCATTGCATCTCCTGATTTCTGTCAGATGGTTCGTCTTCTGTGTCAAAAAATGTGTGCCGACTTCATGGTACGGGCTCGGGCGTATTTCCGTCGCCCTTTGGCCTCTTTTCCAACGGAATGTATGGGTGTGTGAATGATGTTTCCTCACACCTCTCACGTTTTCGTGTGAAGGTTCTTCAATTTACAGTTCCGGGAAGGGTGAAATAGAACGTCGTCCCCTTTCCGACTTCCGACTCCAGCCATATTCTCCCGCCGTGAAGTTCGACAATCTTCTTCACTATCGTCAACCCGATTCCGGTGCTTTCGAATTCATCCCGGGCCGCAAGTGTCTGGAAGATTTGGAATACCTTCGCAAAATGTTTCTCTTCGATGCCGGGCCCGTTGTCCGCAACAGAGAATTTCCAATGCCCGTTCTCGCGCTCGCATCCGATACGGATTTTGCCGTTCGGCTTATCCATGAACTTGACGGCATTGCTCAGCAGGTTCTGGAACACCTGCTGTAAGCGTGTCTCCTCGCCGACAACAACAGGAAGCGGTGATGCTATCTGCACATTAATATGGTCCGGCGGATCGATCATCTCAACTGTTCCTGCAACGAGTTTCTCCAATTCGACCGGAGCGGTATCGCCCTTCGTTCTGCCGATGCGGGAATACTTGAGAACGCCGTCAATCAGATCGTGCATGCGCTTTGTTCTTCCGAGAAGTACTTTGAGCATCTCATTACCGTCGTTGCCAAGCATGTCGCCGTAATCGTTCATCAACCAATCTGCCAGCGACCCGATAGCGCGGAGAGGAGCCTTCAAATCGTGCGAAACGATATAGGCAAAATCGTTCAGTTCTTTGTTGATCTCTTCAAGTTCCTTCATCAGAGATGCCTGCTTTCGCTCGATGCTCTTTCGCTCGGTAACGTCGCGGGCAACTCCGACCATTGCGAGCGGAATGCCGGCCTCGTTCCTCACTACCGATGTCCAGAGTTCGACGGGAAAATCGGTTCCGTCTTTACGCGTGTTCATGATCTCGCCATACCATCCGCCCGCCAGGGTGGTCGGACGAATCTCGTTGGCAATGTGCTCGGGCGTTTCTGACGAACGAAGCAGAGAGACATGCTTGCCGAGAACTTCGTCGCGTTGATAGCCGTAGTTTTTTTGGAACGCCTCATTCACAAAGATGACCCGATCCTGAAGGTCGGTAATCGTCACGCAGTCTTTTGTTGATTCAACCGTATGTGCGAGCAAGCGAACCTGCCGCTCGGCTTTCTTCCGCTCGGACGTGTCAACATAGATTCCGAACAGGCCCACCGATTCGCCGTTCGCAATGATCGGCACGCCGTACAGATCAACATCAATGGTACTGCCGTTCTTACGTCGGCGGATTGCCTCGCCGTGTATCGGCTCGCCCGCCAACACCCGGTTCGTGTAGGCGTTCCCTTCATCCAAATATTCCTCGGGAAGAAGGACGTCATTGATGCGTTTTCCGAGAAGTTCATTGAGTTCATAGCCGAACATCTCAACGAACTTGGAATTCGTATGGAGGATCCGTTCCACGCTATCGCACAACACAATGCCTATGGGGGCGTTCTCGAAAAGCTGTTCAAAACGTGCCTTTTCGAACAGCAATGCATGCTCCGCCTGCTTGCGCGACGTAATATCACGGAGAGAGGACATGCGGTATGTGTGCCCGTCGCGATTGTAGTTCTGCGCCCGGACTTCGACGTATATCAGCGAGCCGTCACGCCGGACAAGGCGATGTTCGTACGCATCCGCTCGGCCCGATTGAATCCGACTGCTGACATACTCATGATCGTCGGGACAAATCAGATCAAACACGCGTGTTCCAATGAGTTCTGTGCGATCATAGCCGAGCATCGCCGCGTACTGTTTATTCAATTCAACGATGATGCCGTTTTCCGTTAAGGAAATCCCTTCAAACGTTGCTTCGGAGAGAATACGGTTCCGCTCTTCGCTTTCGCGCAGCTTGGTTTCCGCACGGAGCCGGGTAGTAATGTCATTGGCAAGAATCAGACGTGCCTTCTGCCCGCTGGCCAAAGGCAGCGGATGCGAACTCATCTCGACATCGATGACAGTTCCATCCTTTGTCACATGCCGCCAACCGGTGGAACGGTACAGGCTTCCGTTCCGGCCCTTCAGTTCTTGCATCTCCGCGGGAGGACCTTCAACAACAATGTCGTTGATTGTCTTTGCGAGGAATTCCTCACGAGTGTACCCGTAGCTTTCCAGCGCCGATGTATTGACGTCGATAATCGCGCCGGTGTCAATGTTGTTCACCCACATCGGATGGGGATTGGAGGCAAAGAGATCGCGATAACCTTTCTCACTGCGCCGCAAATCGCGGTAGGCACGCTCAAGATTATCAACCATCATGTCGAATGCCGATGAAAGATCTCCCACCTCATCGCTCGATTGGATTCTGGTTCGTTGAGTCCATTCTCCAGCCGAAATCCTTTGGGCAGTCTTGACGACTTTCAGCAACGGAGTCATGACAAGTGCATTAAGGGCGACAACGAGAATAATGCCGGAAAGAAAAATGCCAATACTCACTCCTGCAATGGTGCCGCGTGCCTGAGCGACGTTGCTTGCAAGATCGCGAAGCGAGAATCCGATGTAGACCCTGCCCATCAGCCTTGATGAAACAATGATGGGCGTGACGGTTTGATATGTTAGTCCGTCCTCCGAAACACGTTCTGCGAAGGCGACATTCTCATAGCCGGATTCAGTAGCTCGTGCCAAATTGACCGCCGCGATCATACCACCCGAGTCATCCTCCACCACGAGATACTCGATATCGGGGTTCAGTTCGGCGCTCTTCAGCACATCATGGAGAGTAGCATTAGCCGCGAAAGCGGGAGTGATGTGATACGCCATCATCGCAGTAATCGCATTGGCTTTGCCTTCCAGCGCTGCCGTAATCTCCCGTTCCAATTGGGCGGGGAAAAACCACGCGATGAAGAGCGAGATGATGGCCATCGGAATACTGATGGCAAGAACGAGCTTCATGCGAATCGAGTAGCACCATCGGGGAAGAAGTATTCTCGGAATCTGCATCGCTATGCCCCGGAAGGCTCTGTCATGATTTGCAAGCCGGACATCATGAGCCGGTGCCCTCGCGGATTTCTTGCATCTCGAAAGAGTTCTGGATATATTTTTCGCACGATTTCGACGATTTCATTGATCAGGATTGAGATTGCAGCACGTTTTCCCGCCCTTCATCACATTGCTTCCCATCTTGGTAATCGGCAGTTTTTCCGGCCATCTTCATGCACAGAGCCCTGCACTTGATACCGCACAACCGGATACAGTGCAAGCGTCGAAAACTCCCGGCGATACAACGCAGGTCGAGAGCCGGGACACGACCGGATTCGCTGCCGCATTAAGCGATACAACGCACGCGGTGGATACAACACGCATGAGTACACCTTCCCTTGTCGGAACATTCGACCGGTTGCTGGATTCAACCCGACTTATATCCCATGACGAGTTAACGTTTCTCGACTACCGCAGCCTGGCGGGAGTTCTTGAGTCTATGCCGGGCGTTTTTGTGCGTGATCACTTCTCGATTGGCTCGTACGATCAGCTGAATATCAGGGGAGCGGATTGGCGAAGCATTGCCGTAACCGCCAACGGCCGGCTGATGAACGATCCGGCTTCCGGCGTTTACAAACTCTCATACTTCACAACAGAATATGCCGACAGAATCGAGTTCATTTCCGGGCCGAGGAGTTTCCTGTACGGCGTGAACAGTACCGGCGGAGCCGTTAATCTTGTAACGAAAAACTACAACAGCAATCGCCCTCTCTCAAAAATCAACTACACCGAATCTGCGTACGGATACCAGTACAGCGACGGGACGTTCAGCCAGAATATTTCACGAAAAGTGAACTTCACGTTCGGCTTCCAACATCAGGGAAATCTCGGTCGTTTCACAAATGCGGCGTATGATGCGTGGAATATGCGGCTCAAAATCCGCTACAACATTTCCAAAGATTTGAATATCGTTTTCTCGGAATATCTTACCAGATCGGAAACGCAACTCAACGGCGGAATTGATCTTGAGAAAACCGGCATTCCAGCCCTTGCATTCAACCGCAACTGGGCTGTCCCCGTCAATGCCGAATCATTCGAGAAGATTTCCCGAAACGATGTTGATCTCTCCCTTGTGGGTACGTTTCTCGGTGATACGACAAACGTCAGTATATTGACGTTCTATTATTCCAACAACTTCCGTGAGTATCGCGACAAGGGGACGGGAACTTCCACCAATGTTCAAATCGATAGCGATCATCGTTCGTCGTGGATGGGGGCGTTGTTCACGCAGGATTTTCACACGGAATGGCAGCGCTTCAATCTCGGCGTCAATATCGAGTTGCGACAGATTGAAGGAAGCCCCAACTTGGGACGAAGAAGAAACTCCCTCGGAAGTGTCTGGATCAAAGAGGAACTTCTCCTTACCAATTTGCTGACCGTGGCAGGCTTTGCACGATACGACAGCTACATCGCAAAGGAAACGAATCTCAGCGCCGGGGCGGATGCAACGTTAAATCCCCTTCCGTGGCTATCGCTGTACGGCGGGTTATCAACCTCGAAACGATTTCCGTCATATCAGGAACTGTTTTGGAGTGACAGCACGGTGAGCCGCTTGGCGCCCCTCACTTCGGAACGGCATCACACAGTGGAAATCGGCCTCCGCATCAGGGTTGATGATTTTGATTTGAACGCCAGCTACTTCCATCGAACCATCAACAATCCAATTTTGCTGCAACCGGACGGCAGCGGATATGTGTTTCCCGGAATTCACTTTGTCAACGGCGACCGGCGCATTACCAATGGTATTGAAGCAAAGCTCGTCTGGCGATTCTGGCTGCTGTACCTCGACGGCACAGCAACGTTCCTGACGCAACAAGACGGCGGCGGCACTATGCTTGCCGTTTACCCGAAGCTTTCGGCAAGCGGAGGTATTTATCTCTGGCAAAAACTCCTTAACGACAATCTGAATCTGAAGATCGGCTTCAAAGGAAGATATGTCTCCGGCTCACAAGGCGAGCGTTTTAATCCCGAAGTGCTAGCGTATGTTCCCAACACAGGCACGCGACTCGGCTTCGGTTCGTCGGTAGACGGATTTGTAATTGCTGGCCTCGGCAAAGCGTACGTGACATTGATGTGGGAGAATCTAACAAACTCACGCTACTATATCACCCCGTACTATCCTGTGCTTGACAGGGCTGTCAGGTTCGGCATCTCGTGGCAGTTTTTTGATTGAGGGTACACGCTATCCGACCCGTATGAATCCGACGATCACAGTATTTGGCAGCGCGCATCCGAAACAGGGAGATGAGGAATACGCGTTGGCGTTCGAGATCGGCAGTGAATTGGCGAAAGCGGGCTTCACAATCTGCAACGGCGGATATGGCGGTATCATGGAGGCTTCAGCGCGAGGCGCCAAATCCGCCGGCGGGCATGCAATCGGAGTGACCTGCAAGGCCTTCCACAACAGGACTGTCAACGCGTGGATTGATACGAACATTGAGACGTACGATCTGAGTGATCGTATGATGAAACTCATATCGTTGGGTGATGGATATGTTGTCCTGAAGGGCGGGACAGGCACGCTGCTTGAACTTGCCGCCGCGTGGGAGTTTATGAACAAGATGATGATTGCCCCGAAACCGATTGTTATTGTGGGGGATTTTTGGAGGCCGGTGATCTCCACCCTGCAGGAGGCGCTTGTAGCCGAGGGCTCGCACAACGCGGCACATCTTGTTACACATGTCAATGAACCGAAACAATGCGTCGAACTGCTTCGTCTAATTCTCGAAAACAGGAGTGACAGATGAAAACACCCTCGGCAGAAATCCGGCTTCTTCTTCAGTTGATCGACGAAGCGTACGAGCGCAAAACGTGGCACGGCCCGAACCTGAAAGGTTCCTTGCGCGGCGTATCCGCCGAAGAAGCAGCATGGCGTCCGAACGCACACCGCCACAGCATTTGGGAGATTGCGGTTCATGCGGCGTATTGGAAATACACAGTCAGACGACGGCTGCTTGACGAGAAGCGCGGATCGTTTCCGCTGAAGGGAAGCAACTGGTTCACGCTTCCGGCTGACCAATCCGATGCACTGTGGAAACAACATCTTCACGTACTCGAACAGACTCATCGCTCGATGCGTGAAGCAATCGGACAATTCCCTGCATCGAAGCTGTATGCGACAACATCGCAGAGTAAGGTGACGAACATTGCAGTCATCTACGGCATAGCAAATCACGACATCTACCATGCGGGCCAGATCCAATTGCTGAAACGCTTGCATGAAAGAAAGTAAGATTCGGCTCCCGATTCTCAGTATGACTTTGCCGGCATTTGTGTTACATTGAGTCCGCCGAAACGTAATTCCGTTCTCATACATTCATGACATTGCATGCCCTCATCGACTGAACGCCTGTCGCCTCGAGTTATCCTCGCCTACCTCAGCGTCTTCATCATCTGGGGCTCAACATATCTCGCGATAAGCGTGGGAGTGAGAGATTGGCCACCGGCACTGTTCGCCGGCGTGCGCTTCCTTGCAGCAGGCAGCGTACTGTTGTTGGTTGCCAGAATCAAGGGAAGCCCGTTGCCCGACAAGCGCGGGATTTTCGATTTGTCGGTCGTCGGATTGTTTCTTCTCGTCGGCGGAAACTGGCTTGTTGTCTGGGCTGAGAAGACAATTCCGTCGGGTCTTGCAGCTCTCATCATTGCGATCGTTCCGCTGTTCATGTCAACGATTGATTCGTTTGTCCCGAACGGACAACGGCTTTCACTCCTTGGTTGGATTGGTATAGTTGTCGGATTCGCGGGCATGTTCATTCTCGTTTCGCCAAGTCTCGGAATGGCCGAGGGACTGAGTCTCGATCCGATGGGCATTGCCGGACTTGTCATCGCGTCGTTCTTGTGGTCGATTGGTTCAGTATATTCGAAACATCATCCGGTTCACGGGGATATTTTCGTCAACTCAAGCATACAAAATCTGGCTGCGGGAATTGTACTAACGTCAATCGGAACGTCCCTCAACGAATGGCCTGAAATCCGCATCACCGAGCCGGGCGTGCTGTCTCTTCTCTACTTGATCATCTTCGGTTCAATTGTGGGCTACACATCATACGCATATTTGTTGAGACACGTTCCGCCCGCCAAGGCATCAACGTATGCGTACGTCAATCCCGTTGTCGCAATCTTTCTCGGCTGGCTTATCCTCGCAGAACCCATCGACACACGAACAGTCTTTGCCGCCGCTGTTATTCTTGCGGGCGTCGCCATAGTCCAGACTTCAAAAATGAGGAGTAAAGGATGAGATTTCATCAATTCCGTCTTCTGTTCTTCATACTGCTGTTGTCATTCATTCCGGGGCGCTTGCTTCCGGCACTTGACGTTCCCTATCTCGCTTCACGCGTTAACGACTATGCGGGCATCCTCTCGCCCGAAACAATTCAGCGTCTTGAGGAAACACTGAAAGTACACGAGGATTCCACCTCGAACCAGGTAGTCGTATTAACAATTCCGAGTCTTGCGGGAGAAGTCATTGAGGAATACTCGATGAAAGTTGCAGAGGCCTGGAAACTCGGCACAGCACAAAATGACAACGGCGTACTCCTACTCATAGCGAAGGAAGACAGGGCGCTGCGCATAGAAGTCGGCAACGGACTCGAAGGCGTGTTGCCCGATGGTTTGTGCGGCACGATCATCCGGCAGGAGATCGTCCCGCACTTCAAAGATCAACGATATGATGATGGAGTTGAGGCAGGCATTTCGGCAATTCTCCGGGCAATAGCAAACGAGTATCAGGCGGAATCGAATTTTTCCGATTTCGATCAGGATGTTCCCCCCTTGCCTTTGGCCCTCGGTGTCTTTGCGTTCTTTCTTTTTGTCGTTGGAACATTCACGCTCTCGGCGGTGTTCACTTCCGGGTTCATGTCGTGGTTCATGTATGTTTTTCTGATCCCGTTTTGGCTGATGTTTCCCATGGGACTCTTTGGAGTTACCATCGGATTTGCTATCTTTGCCCTGTACGCTATCGGCTTTATTATTGCTAAGATATTCTTTGCTACAAACCCTTCGGGAAAGAAATTCTCGAAGCAATGGGGCACCAAGTTCGCCTCCACCGGACGCTCATCAAGTGGCGGGTCGTCGCGCAGCAGCTTTTCCGGAGGCGGGGGAAGCTTTTCCGGTGGCGGGTCATCGGGCAGATGGTGATCTTTTTGAGTAAATGGAAACAACAGGAATCTCCAAATTGACACTCACCGTTCGCGAAGCGATTATCATCATTCTCGCGTCAACCGTACTTGGGTTCTCTTATTCGTACATCATGAAGAAGGGGCTCTTTCTCCCTCCCGTTCCTCTCATTGCAGCACCTCAGGCTGTCGTTCCTCCGGAGTTTGTATCGTATGAAGAAGCACTCAAATTGTTCAACGAAGGAAAGGCCATTTTTGCCGATGCGCGGCATGAGTACGATTTCAAGCTGGGTCATATTCCGGGGGCAGTCAATGTTCCGTTGAAAGACTTCATTCTGCAAACATCCCCTCTCGCAAACACTCCCGAAGACAGGCTCATCATTACATATTGCGACGGCGAGGATTGCAATTCGAGCATTGAGCTTGCCCAAAAACTTTCCGAGGCCGGCTTCACGAAAGTGAGGATGTTCTTCGGGGGCTGGAATGAATGGCAACAACACAACTTGAGTACCGAACGGTAACCTCATGAAACGCATTCTTGACAATGATTTCGTTGCCATGCTCGTTCGGGTCTTTCTCGGATTCGTTTTCATCGTTGCTGCTGTTGACAAGGCCGCCGATCCGAATGCTTTCGCTGTTTCGATCGGCTACTACAAACTTGCCGGCCCGGATACCTCGCTTCTGATTGCCACCGTTCTGCCGTGGATGGAATTGTTGTGCGGTATCTTTCTCATCTTCGGCTACATGCCGCGAGGAAGCACCCTGCTCGTCTTACTCATGCTCGTTGTGTTCACTGCCGGAGTGATAGCGGGAATCATCCGCAACCTGGATATTTCATGCGGTTGCTTTTCACGTGACCCTGCAGTCGGCAAGATCGGATGGATGAAAGTTCTGGAAAACACCGGGCTGATTGTGCTCAGTGTGATCAGCCTCTTCTCGCGCAGCGAGCGGACAACGGTATCCGTTTTGTCATATTCTTCCCCTGAAGCAAGCGACAATGCCAAGAAAGCTCCTCTTTCCTGAATTCTTCAGAAGTGACCGGGGCGTGCTCGTCTCGCTTTCCTTCCTTGTGTTTCTCATTCACGTGATCGTCAACGCAACAACCGCGTACGGATACTTCCGTGATGAATTCTACTATATCGCTTGCAGCGAACGGCTTGCTTTCGGCTACGTGGACCAGCCGCCGTTATCGATTTTGCTGCTTGCCGCTACCCGGTTTGTTCTTGGAGACTCTCTCGTTGCATTGCGGCTTCTTCCGGCAGTTGCGGCAGGAATTGTTGTTTTTCTAACGGGAAGAGTAACAGGCATTCTTGGAGGCGGGAGATATGCTCAAATTCTTGCGGCGTTGTGTTCACTGACAGCGCCCCAATATCTCGGCATGTTGAATTTCTTTTCGATGAACGCATTCGACGTCTTGTTTTGGACAATAGCAATCTATCTCACACTGCGGATTGTCAAGGAAGATGCGCCGCACCTCTGGATTCCATTCGGCATCGTTGCCGGACTTGGGTCACAAAACAAAGTCAGCATTCTGTTTCTCTGCTTCGGTATTGTCGGTGGATTGTTGCTCACCTCGGGGCGGAAACATCTGTGGAACCGGAACTTCTGGATTGGCGGCTCTGCAGGCTTACTTATCTTCCTCCCCCACATCATCTGGCAAATCGTAAATGACTTCCCGACGGCCGAGTTTGTGAAGCATGCGACCGAGAACAAGAATATCATCAGTTCGCCGCTTGAATTTCTTGTTTCGCAAATCATGATGATGTCGCCCTTTACATTTCCTATCTGGGGTACCGGGTTGGTGTATTTCTTTTTAGTGAAGGACGTAAAACGGTTTCGATTTCTTGGATGGACGTATGTGTTGATTTTCGTTCTCTTCATCCTGCAGAACGGAAAGCCATACTATCTCTCCCCTATGTACCCGGTGCTCTTTGCAGGTGGAGCCGTCGCAATCAGCAGTTTCATCGGGAAGTCTCGTCGTGTGTGGCTTCGCACTGGAATAGTCACGGTCCTTCTTATCGGGGGCATCATAGCTGCGCCCTTCGCCTTGCCTGTGCTGCCCCCAGAGAAATTCATTGCATACTCAAATGCCCTCGGCATTCAACCCCGTCCCCAAGAACGACACGAAATGGGAAAGCTCCCTCAACACTATGCAGACATGTTCGGTTGGAAGGAGAAAGCCGAAGCTGTAGCCCGTGCATTTCACTCACTGAAACCGAAAGAAAAACAGCAATGTGCCATCTTTACATTCAACTACGGACGAGCGGGTGCAATTGATTTTTTTGGCAAAGAACTCGGTTTGCCCAAGGCAATTTCCAACCACAACAACTACTGGCTCTGGGGTCCGAAACAGTACACGGGAGAAATCGTCATCATTCTGGCAAAAGACTTGGGAGAATTGCGTGAACGTTTTGAATCGGTTCAATTGGTTGAGACCATCCCGTGCGACTACTGTATGCCGTACGAGAAAGACACGCAAGTGTTCATCTGCCGTGGATTGAAGCAACCGATACAGGAGTTGTGGGAGTCAATCAAATCATTTGGATAGAGGCATGAAACGACAGAATATTTCGAGCGGTGTGAAATGGGAATCGATTGTCGGTTACTCACGGGCGGTACGCGTCGGGCAATTCGTGTATGTCACGGGCACAACGGCAACCGACGAGAACGGAAATATTGTCGGGAAGGATGATGCGTATGCCCAGACTAATCAGGCTTTGAAGAACATCGAACGGGCGCTGAACAAAGCAGGATGTGATTTGAAAGATGTTGTCCGGACGAGAATATTCGTCACGCATATCGAGCGGGATTGGGAGAAAGTCGGGAAGGCGCATCAGGAATTTTTCAAGGATATTCTCCCCGCAACAACAATGGTTGAAGTTGGCAGGTTGATCGTTACCGATATGCTTGTAGAGATCGAGGCGGACGCCGTAGTAATCGGATAAGTAACCCACCCAATGGACATTCCTCAAAACACCGTGGGAATGGGAAAAATGAAGTTTGTTACCGCGCAACGTTGAACATCTTCTCTCTCATCCTGTTCATTCCGTTGATCCTGTCAAGAATTTTGACGGGATAATAGGATGAACAGGATTGTTTTTGAAGCAGAGCCTTGAGTTAGTCTGTAAAAGCTCCGAGGCGACGTTTTCAACACCAATGCAACGTCGGAGTAAACGAAAATCAACTTGGGGAATCTCCACCCCGCCCACGCTGGAAGTACTCTGCCTGACTGCGTATATTCAACCTGTAACATATCTATTCATCCGCCGTTGATATAGATAACTCACGACACTTCTTAAGGGAATTGCATGGAACTCTCATTCCTCCGCAGATTCAGCGTGCTGATACTCCTTGCCGTTTTGGGGGCAATCGCATTCTTCTATACCTATCCCCGGTTCGCGCCGAAAGCATCCATCAATCTTGAATACAACCGCAGCGAGATTATGGGAAGGGCCAACGAGTTCATGATCGCCCGCGGGTTCGATGTCCGGCAATATCATCAGGATGCGTGGTTTGATTTCGACGGCAGCACACAACTCGCGTTGAGAATCCGCTTCGGGATCGACTCGGCAATTGCGCTGCTCAGGCAAAACACACTTCCCTCACATAATTGGTATATCACCTGGTACGATGCGGGGGTTTCGCGGAGCCAGTCAGTCGAATCGTTTGAGTTGTGGATGACGCCGGGCGCCCGCGTGTTCGGGATGAAGCATAATGTCAAAGACACAGTGCCGGGGGCCTCACTTACCGAAGAAGAGGCCCGCACGCTCGCCGAAACCTTTGTCAAGCAGCAAGGAATCGAACTTGAAGACTATCGGTTGAAGAGTTCATCACAAATCAAGCAGCAGAACCGGCTGGACTACAATTTTAACTGGATAACAATCGACACAACTGTCCAATTAGGACTTTGGGTTCGGATTCAGGGAGATGAGGTGGGCGGCTACCGGCGCTGGATTGAGCGTGATGCAAGCTTCGAATCGCAGAGCAGCCAGACCGGCACTTCGGCAACGTTGCTTGTTTCGGTTTCCTTTGCGGTAGTGTTTCTCCTGTTCTTCTTCATCGTGATCTTCTTCCTCAAGAAATATCACGATGGTGAGGTCGGCATCAAAACAGCGGTCATGGTGTTTGTCGGATTGTTTGCAGTTTACGTACTGGGGGCGATCAACGTCTTCAACTCGATCGGCGCCACCGCTCAAATGGCAGACTTGAACAAGCTGAATGTTCGCTGGGTAGTTTTCGGTTGGAACGTACTTGTTGTCAATGTCTTCCTTGCGGTGATGGTGTTTGCGGCGTGGAGCGTGGGCGAATCCTACTCGCGCAGCCTCTGGCCGAACAAACTCCTCGGCGTCGACAGTGCGTTGTTCCGTCGCTTCTTCACTATTGATGTTGCCGAAGGCGTCCTTCGCGGATTCACCTTCGGCCTGATCATCCTCGGCACATTCTCGATTCTCTCGTTTCTCGCAATCAGAAATCTGCCGACCGGATTGTTTGCGATGTCTGCATCCGGCGTCACCGATGGACTTCTCCCCGGCGTGCATCCGATTATTGCGGGACTCGAAGCTGCCATTTTCGGCGAAATCGTTTTCAGGTTCTTCTTCCTCTCTATGTTTCGTGAAAAGATGAAGAAGACCTGGGTGGGCGTTCTTGTCTCATCAGCGTTGTGGGCTGTAGCAATGTTTGCTCTATGGCCGATTCCGTTCGGGTTTTTTCAGATTCCCATTACCGTTGCTCTGTTTTTTTGCTTCGGCCTGCTGTTCTCTTTCCTCTTTCTGAAGTACGATTTGCTGACAACCATGGTTACGCAGTTTGTGCTTGTCAGCCTCGCAACGGCTATTCCTCTCTTCGCATCAGACAGCGCATACTTTTCGGGACAGGCGATTCTGTACTTCGTACTCTTTTCTCTCCCGTTGCTTGTGGCGTTCGTGGGATTTGTCAAGCAGGAACGATTCGAGCTTACGCAGGAACTCACTCCCGAACACGTCAAGCGTATCAGTGAACGCGAACGCATGGCAAAAGAACTTGAAATTGCCCGCAGAGTGCAGATGAGCTTGCTGCCAAAATCAAGCCCGACGGCAAAGGGGTACGACATTGCCGGAACCTGTATTCCGGCCTTCGAAGTTGGCGGCGATTATTATGACTTCGTCAACCTGGGTGGAACAAAAATCGGCATCGCCATCGGCGATGTTTCGGGGAAAGGCGTTCCGGCCGCCATCTACATGACGCTGACAAAAGGCATACTTCAATCACATGCAGAAGAAAACATCTCGCCCAAGAAAGTCCTGAGCAAAGTCAACAGCCTGATGTACCGGACGATCGACCGCAACTCGTTCGTCAGTATGTTTTATGCGATTCTTGATGTCGAGGCACGAAGAATTCGCTTCGCGCGTGCCGGCCAATGTCCTGTTATTCTCGCGCAACGACATAACGAAGATGGCACATTCCTGACACCGAAAGGCATGGCCCTTGGCCTTGAAGTCGGAACGGTGTTCGACTCGGTGCTCGAAGAACAGGAGATGAACCTGAAACAGGATGAAGTTCTTGTCTTTTACACCGACGGCTTCACCGAGGCGATGAACGAACGCGGAGATGAATTCGGAGAAGAACGACTCGTGCAATCCGTTGCGCGCCACAGGCACAGATCCGCCGCCGATATCATCAACGGCATCTGCGCCGACGTAACGGCATTCACCCGCGGCTGGCAGCAGCACGATGATATGACGATGGTGGTGGTGAAGGTTGGATGAACGTTTTTCGGGTTGCGAAAAGCAGGTTTGATGCCTACATTAGAAGCACGGAGGATAGCATGAAAACGGAATACCGAAAAACCCGAGCATTGGGGCGATTCATCGTTTCAGAGTACCATCGTTTGTGCCACCATCGGTATTGTCTCGCCCGGTTTGACGTTCCAATTCTCAGATTACGCCCGGTTGTTTCTTCAGCACGCATTTCGAACCCGGCGACAGCGGCTCGGCAAAGCAGTTCACATCGGTATCGGCGGAATTGCATACTGGAGTCTCAAAAGCAGAGTTAACCCCTTGCATTCTGCGCTCCGCTCAATATGGATTTGGTTCGCCACAGTGTCGCTTATCGTGATGTGGCTTCCCCTGCTCGCGTTCATCCGGGTGTTCGACCGCGATCCCGTTCGGTATCGGACCGGCAGATGGTTTCGCAGACTCGGCATCGCCATCACGAAAGTCAATCCCGCATGGCGGCTGCATATCTCGGGCGAGACCATCACGAATCCGCGGCGCCCGTATGTTGTTGTCAGCAATCACCAATCCCACGCCGACATTCCGCTACTTTCCCATTTGCCGTGGGAGATGAAGTGGTTGGCGAAGGTTGAGTTGTTCAAACTTCCGGTTGTCGGGTGGATGCTGAAACTTGCGGGCGATATTCCGGTTGACAGAAAAGACAAACGGCAAGGAGTTGCAGTTCTTTCAACGGCGGGCAACTATCTCAAACAGAACTGTTCCGTCATGTTCTTTCCAGAGGGAACTCGGTCGCCGGATGGCAGGGTTCATAGTTTCAACGAGGGCGGTTTTCGCGTTGCCATTAAGGCAGGCGTCCCCGTTCTCCCACTTGTTATCGAAGGTTCACGGGATTGCCTGCCAAAACACGGTTGGAGATTCGGCAAACCCGGTGATATTCAACTGAAGGTTCTGCCCCCTGTTGAAACCACCGGTTTGGGTGTCAAGGATACAAGCGAGTTGACCGGGCAAGTCCGGCAAATGATCATCCGGCAGATCGCGGAATGGCGAAAGGTTTCACCCGCTGAAGTAGATGCAATAACAGAACGAACGCGTGCGGAGGTTGCGGCATGATAGCAACAAAAAAACTGATTCTGATTTCCATCCTTCTCGTCTCAAGCATCGGCTGCGATCAGACGACGAAAGGGATTGCAAAATCATCGCTGCAGGATGCGTTTCCGCAGTCGTTGCTCAACGGCCTCCTGCTGCTGCAATACGCGGAAAACCCCGGCGGCATGATGAGTTTCGGTGCCGGACTCCATCCCGAAGTACGATTCTGGTTCCTTACGGTGTTTGTTGGCGTGATGCTTCTGGGAATGTTCCTCTTCACACTCTTCAGCCGGAAACTCACAATCATGCAAATCACGGCACTGACGCTGATCGTCGGCGGGGGGTTCAGCAATCTTCTCGACAGAATCTTCAACGACGGCCACGTAGTAGATTTTCTGAATGTCGGAATCGGCTCAATGAGGACGGCAATCTTCAATATTGCGGATGTCGTCATTCTTCTCGGAACTCTGCTGCTGCTCATCGCCACACCATTTCAAAACGGAAAATCGGGCGGGCAAACTCCGGAACACATAGCAGAAAAATAATGTCGCGTATCAAGCTCGATCTGCCGGCCGCAACTCACTTTACCACAGACATTCCGGTCAGGATTACTGACATCAACTACGGCGGGCACTTGGGGAATGATGCGTTGTTATCACTGATTCATGAAGCGAGAGTGAGATTTCTCCGCCGCTACGGTTATTCCGAACTGGATATTGAGGGGCGAAGCATCATTATGAGCGATGTTGCCATTGTGTACAAAGCGGAGGCCTTTCATGGCAACATTCTGGAATTTGCCGTTTCTGCTGTTGACTTTCACCGATTTGGTTGCGACCTTTTTTACAGGATTACGCATAAGGATTCAGGGAAGGAAGTTGCACGGGCGAAGACGGGCATCGTGTTCTATGACTATCCGGCCAAGAAGCTCGTGAGCGTTCCGGCAACGTTTCAGCAATTGTTCACGCCCTGACGCCAATCCGGGGTTGTTGCTTTACCATCCAACACAAATCAAGACTGTTCATCTCTTCACACACTATTCACACGAGGTATCTACATGGAAACCGCATTAGACAAGTTCATCCGCTATGCAAAGATCGATACACAGTCGGACGAGAATTCAACCACCTATCCCAGCACGAAGAAGCAGTTCGACCTTCTCCATCTTCTCGTCAAAGAACTGAAACAACTCGGCCTGAAAGACGTCGAGATAGACGAGTACGGTTATGTGATGGCAACACTCCCGGGTAATCAAAGCAAGAAGGTCCCCCGCATCGGGTTTGTCGCTCACGTTGATACGTCGCCTTCGGCAAGCGGCAAAGATGTGAAACCGCAAGTCATGACGTATAACGGCGGCGATATTGTTCTCCCGGGCAACACTTCCGTTGTTATTACAGAAGCGGAAAATCCTGAACTCAAGCATAACATCGGCAAGACGATTGTTACGAGCGACGGCACGACGCTTCTCGGTGCCGACGACAAAGCGGGCGTTGCCATTATCATGACGGCGGCGCAGACCCTGATGAACGATCCCAAGATTCCCCGCGGCGACATCCGCATTTGCTTCACGCCGGATGAGGAGATCGGGGCGGGCACGAAGTATTTTGACCTCAAGAAATTCGGATGCGAATTTGCCTATACCGTTGACGGCGACACGCCCGGCGAATTGAACAAGGAAACCTTCAGCGCCAACCTTGCCGTGATTACGGTGCACGGACGGAACATTCATCCCGGCAGCGCAAAGAACATCATGGTCAACTCCATCAAGTGTATGGCGGACATCATCGCCCGATTCCCGAAAGATTGCTCGCCGGAAACCACTGAAGGCTACGAGCCGTACATTCACCCGCATATTGTCGAGGGCGAAGAGGCGAAATCCACATTGAAGATTTTGCTGCGGGACTTCAACACACCCGGACTTGAAGTACTGAAGAAGCGCCTCAACTCGATCATTGCCGAAGTGCAGCCGTTGCACCCGAAGGCAAAAATCGAGCTGAACATCATCGAACAGTACCGCAACATGAAGGACTATATGGGAGATGATGCGCCGGGACTTGCCTGCATGTGGGAAGCAACGAAACGTTCCGGCCTCGAACCGAAATGGCAGCCAATTCGCGGCGGCACGGACGGCTCACGCCTGACGGAAAAAGGACTCCCTACTCCCAATATCTTCACCGGCGGACAAAACTACCACGGCCCGACCGAGTGGCTTTCCGTGTGGGGGATGGAAAAATCCGTTGAAACAGTCGTACACCTCGCTCAGGTGTGGGTGGAGAAGAGTTGAGGTCAATGGCGAAATGAACGACACAGTGTCACAATTTGTACACAATAGGAACAAAAGACGAGGAGGAAACACATTATGAGGACTCAGTTATGCTATTTTCCGGGATGGAACCACAAGACATAAAGGATCTCTCCGTATACAGCTTCTCGGCCCTCATCCAGGCGGATGCGGCAATTTTTGGTTTGCTTGCTGTTTTTGTAGTCTACCAGCTGCAGGCCCTCGCGCACAACCAAATGCAATCGTACAACCTGATTGCGAAAACCACCGCCAGGCATGATTTCGAGCAGTTGCTTCTTCCCATCCTTGTTGAGACGAAACACTGGATTCTCATGAAGCATGACGGCTCTCCCTACTATAGTCGTCTGCTGACTACGGCTGCGTTTACGGAATACTGGAGATCAAATGTCATCAATGCCTCCAAATCAACATTCATTCTGATCATCCTGCATGTGACAATCACTTCAATCGGGCTCAACTATTCAATGGAGGTGAATCCTGTGTTAGGAATTGATGCCCGGTGGAGAGTCATCATTGGGTTGGCAACCTTTGTATTGCTGCTTGCCGTTATTTCGCGTGTGGGGTACAGCTTCCTCTCAAAGAATTCGTACGGCCGCGTTCCCAAAACGCCTTCAATTGATCTCGCTTCGATTACCCCGGAGCAGTTCAGATCGTGTTCACCGAAGAACGACAAATTCGGCCATCTCTATTCCATCAAACGGCACGACAAATCCAAGTTCATCGGATTCAAGCGTGGCAGCGGAAATACCGTAAGCGTGACTTGCCTTCTCAGGTCGAGGGACGGCAGATATGTCAGCGTGCGGTCGCAAGAAGATATGGACGACAGCAACCTTCAGTCGTTCCTGCAAGGTATGAAATCCGATCCGGAGCGGTATTGGTCGAACACATGATTCACGACAGTGCAAGGCGACAGATGATATGAACCTGACAAACCCGTTAATGACTTTACTCGCTCTACTCTTCACGCTCTTCGACGTGCATAGTTCGCCTGCTCAACACTCCGACAAAGCAGTACATGTTGTCGGCGCAATGAGAAACGTCATGTGGAAAGGCGAATTGTACGGCACAATCGATCTTGACACTATTTCAAACAAAAAGCATCTGTACGGACTCGGGCCGGTCGAGTACTTATCCGGCGAGCTTCTGGTTTTTGACGGAACGGCGTACAAATCGACAGTCCTGACGGACTCAACGATGGTGGTCAAGGAAACTTTCGCGGCAAAAGCTCCGTTCTTTGTCTATAGCAACATTGATTCGTGGAGGGAACACCCTCTTCCCGACAGCGTCCGAACGATGCAGCAACTGGAGGCATACCTGAATCTCACGAACAAGCATGCGAGAAAGCCGTTTGCATTCAAATTGAGGGGCGAAGTCGAGTCAGCAACAATCCATGTTGTGAATCTGCCCAAAGGAGCGGTAGTTCGCTCACCGGATGATGCACATCAAGGACGAAAGAATTATCGCCTGATCAATCGACAATCTGACATTGTCGGCTTCTTTTCGCGGGAGCATCGGGCTGTGTTCACTCATCATGACTCATTTATTCACATGCATTTGCTTACATCAGATAAAACCATGATGGGCCACGTGGACGAGATGGTTTTCAAGACGGGCATGAAGCTGTTCTTGCCAACAGACAAATGAAGAAACACAGAACTGCGCGTAATGGAGAACAACTTATGAAACGACTTCTCATCCCCATCATGTCCATCCTCGTCATGTTCACGCAGGCTCTCTACTCCCAATGCTCGGACGCCGGCGTTTGCTCCATCGGTTCACAGCATGAGCAGCTCCGTCACAGTTTCAGCGCGGGTTACGTGTTCGGCAAGAGCAGCAAGTCGGATGATCTGACGTTCCATTCGTTTCAAGTTGAAGGAAGTATCCGGGTTCTTGAAGACTCGCGACTTTCCATCGTTTTGCCCTGGTCGAGCGCAAGCGGGCCGTTGGGAAAAGCGAGCGGCATCGGCGACCTGACGATTCTTTGGAGTCAGGTCGTACTAAAGAATGATGCCCATCAGCTCAGCGTTCAGATTGGCGGCAAGTTCGCGACAGGAAACGCAGATCTCGGCAACCTTCCGCAGGCCTATCAACCGGGATTGGGAACAAACGATCTGTTGCTCGGTATTTCGTTCGACACAGAGCCTTGGTTGTTCGCTTTGGGATATCAACTCTCACGAGGGAGAAGCGACAATGCAGCCACACAGTTGAAGCGAGGGGACGATGTGCTCGCGCGGGTTGGATACAAGACTGGGGCCGACGATTTCACGTTCGGGTTGGAGTTGTTGGCCATAAAGCGGCTTCAGGAGGCAAGCATTCTGAGTCCTTCCGCACAAATCATCAGTTCGTTCATGTCTATTCCGGAAAGCGACCGGCTTCAGGTCAATGTCCTTGGCACCGCTTCCATGAAGCTATCGGAAAGCTACAGCCTGCGAGTCCTTGGAGCGGTACCGTTGCGCAGTCGGCCCGTCAACGTCGATGGATTGACCCGGAGTATTACTCTTTCCCTTGGGTTGCAGTACGCTATATAGCTGAGTGAGGCACGATACGGCAGTACCGTCACTTCTGCAGAAGAACAAATCTCTTTACCTTGCCGAAAAGATTCCTTACTTTGATCCAGCCTTCTTGCTGCACTCCGGCATCTGATCTCTCATTACTCAAGCACATCAAGCCACATACACAGGAACATGTATGGAACATCATTCTACCACCACAAGCGGTTTACCCGAAAATGCCTACAAAGTACTGAAACCCGGCGAAGAGTATCGCCCGATAATGGACCCGACGGGCACCCCGCCCGAAGTAACACCATGGTCGCTGTTCTGGGGGTTGATAATGGCCGTGCTGTTCTCGGCGGCGGCGGCATATTCAGGTTTGAAAATCGGACAAGTGTTTGAAGCGGCAATCCCGATTGCCATTCTTGCCGTCGGCCTGTCAAGCCTTGCAAAGACAAGAGGCGCCCTCGGCCAAAACGTGATCATCCAATCCATCGGGGCAAGTTCGGGGGTTATTGTAGCCGGGGCGATCTTCACGATCCCCGCGCTCTACATTCTCGACCTGCCTGTTGATTTCTTCAAGATTTTCTTTGCATCAGCTCTCGGCGGATCTCTCGGCGTTTTGTTTCTGATACCGTTTAGAAAATATTTCGTGAAGGATATGCACGGAAAGTTCCCCTTCCCCGAAGCAACGGCTACAACGGAAATTCTGGTTGCCGGCGAAAAGGGCGGAAAGCAGGCGGGCGTGTTAGTGGTTGCCGGACTCATCGGCGGTTTCTTTGATTTCATGTTCAGCGCATTCGGATTATGGGCGGAGACAATTACTTCCCGCATGTTCGATGCCGGAGCAATGGTTGCAGACAAGTTCAAGATGGTGTTCAAGCTGAATGTCTCTGCAATGATTTTCGGATTGGGCTATATCGTCGGATTGAAGTATTCGGCCATTATTGCGGCCGGATCGTTCCTGTCGTGGTTTATACTGGTTCCCCTCTTTTCAGAGATCGGCTCGTCGCTAACGATTCCCCTTGGCGCGACGGCGGACAAGCTCATTTCTCAAATGAGTGCGGAGGAGATTTTCCGGAATTACGTCCGCCAAATCGGTATTGGCGGCATTGCAATGGCAGGCATCATCGGCGTCATCCGTTCTTCCAAGATTATTGCCGGAGCATTCAAGCTTGCCGTGAAGGAAATGTTTGGTGAGAGGGGTGGAAACGACAACAACTCGGTCAGATGGCAAACCGATATCAAGATGTCATTCGTCGTCATGGCAATCATCCTTACAGCCCTGATGATTTTTG
Source organism: Bacteroidota bacterium (assembly GCA_019637975.1). Classification (NCBI taxonomy): domain Bacteria; kingdom Pseudomonadati; phylum Bacteroidota; species Bacteroidota bacterium. The sequence goes on from JAHBUR010000012.1 coordinate 58,368, forward strand.
TTTTCTTCTATGCGGGTGTTGTGTTTAATCTTACCCACGCCTTTGTCGGCCTTTTGATCGTCTTGATCATCTCTTTCCTCTTCACCACAGTCGCCGCGAATGCCATCGCCATCGTCGGCACCAACCCCATCTCCGGCATGACGCTGATGACGCTGATTCTCTCATCGTATATTCTGGTAAGCGTTGGATTATCGGGAACGGAGGGCATGGTCAGCGCGCTGATTATCGGCGGAGTTGTGTGTACGGCACTCTCGATGGCAGGTGGTTTCATCACGGACTTGAAAATCGGATACTGGCTCGGCAGCACGCCGAAGAAGCAGGAACAATTCAAGTTCCTCGGTATCCTCGTTTCGGCAGCAACCGTCGGGGGCGTCATCTACATTCTCAACGAAACATACGGTTTCAAGGGCCCGAATGCGATGGTGGCCCCGCAAGCAAACGCGATGGCGGCGGTTATTCAACCACTTATGTCTAATACGCCCGCCCCGTGGGTGTTGTATCTTGTCGGGGCCTGTATCTCCTTGATTCTGTTGATGGTCAATGTTTCCCCGCTCGCCTTTGCTCTCGGCATGTATATCCCCCAGGATTTGAATACTCCGCTTCTTTTCGGGGGACTCGTTGCATGGTACGTTTCAACCCGGACAAAAGATGAGAAGAAGAACAACGCCCGCAGCCAACGCGGAACACTTATCGCATCAGGATTGATTGCAGGAGGATCACTGTTCGGCGTTCTCAACGCCTTATTGCGGTTCGGCGGATTGGATGTCTACAACGCGCATTGGGCCGAATCCAACAGCGCGGAGATCCTTGGACTCTTCATGTTCCTTTTTCTCGCGGCGTATGTCATCATGGATTCAATGCGCGCCAAAGAAGAGTAGTTTTTGAATCGAGAGATGACCCTCAATTCCCCCGCGCCAACACCTCGTGTCGGAGTTGGCGCGGTTGTGTTCAACGATGCACGAGTTCTGCTGGTGAAGAGAGGCACGCCTCCCTCGGAAGGCTTGTGGGCTATTCCCGGCGGCAGGCTTGAGCTTGGCGAATCCTTGCAGCAGGCTGCCGAAAGGGAGATTCTGGAGGAAACGGGAGTTGTGATTCGGGCAGGGAGCCCGGTGTTCACATTCGATGTGATTGAAAGAAATGCATCGGGGGAAATTCGCTTCCATTATGTCATTGTCGATCTTGCGGCAGAATACATCAGCGGCGAACCGATTCCGGATGACGACGCGCATGAAGCACGGTGGATTTCGGAAGGCGAATTGTCAGATCTTGATGTAAGCGACAAGACGCTGGAGTTGCTGAGAGAGATATTTCATTTCGGAAAAGAGTAACCGTTCTGAACCATACACAATCCAGGAGTACTCATGAAGCAGAAGATCCTCATTGTTCTGCTGGCGTTTCTTGCAGCCGGCATTTCGCTCAGTCAAACAAGTTCAAAAGAGCCGGTAGACACGTCTGCAATCAGAAAGATCTGGAATGAGGGAACCGAAAACTCACAGGCGATGAATCTTCTGCACTACCTCACTGATGTGTGCGGCCCCCGGCTGACAGGCTCACCGCAGTACACAAAGGCCGCCAACTGGGCAATGCAGAGAATGAAAGAGTGGGGAATGACAAACATTCATCTCGACGGATTGGGTCCGTTCGGAAGAGGCTGGACATTGCGACGCTACTCCGCCCACGCAACGCTACCCGACATCTTCCCCCTCCTCTCATATCCCAAGGCGTGGTCACCTGCAACAAAAGGAACCGTGCAGGGCGAGGCAATTCTGTTCGATGCCAAAACCGACAGCGCAATCGAAACGTACCGCGGCAAGTTGAAGGGGAAGTTCGTTCTGATAGGCAATGAGCGAAAGTTGGAGCCGCTCTTCGAACCGCGTGCATCGCGAAAAACCGACTCCACATTGCTTGAAATGGCAAACTCGGATATTTCCACGTTTCGCCGGTTTCGTCGAGGCCCCTTGACTCCCGAGGCCCGGCAAAATGCGGTGCTTGAATACAAGAAGATGAAACTCCTTGAAGAGGAAGGCGTTCACGCTATCCTCACCCCGAGCCGCGGCGATGGAGGCACAATTTTCGTTCAGCAGGCAAGCGTAACAACTCACCCCGATACACCCTTCGCGCGACGGCCACGAGTGTGGGACACGAAAGCGCCATCGATCTTGCCTCAAGTGGCAGTAGCTGCAGAGCATTACAACAGGCTCGTTCGTGTTCTCAACAATGGCGAACGTGTCAGAATGGAAATGAATCTTGAAGTGAATTTCCATAAAGCCGACTCCATCTATAACGTTATGGGCGAAATTCGCGGCACGGAATTTCCCGACGAAGTGGTGATGGTTGGCGGCCACTTTGATTCGTGGCACGGCGGCACCGGCGCAACCGACAACGCAACGGGAAGCGTTGTTGCCCTCGAGGCAATGAGAATTTTACGGGCGCTCGACCTGAAACCCCGAAGAACAATCCGTATCGGACTTTGGACAGGCGAGGAACAAGGATTATTAGGCTCATCAAGTTACGTGAAGAAGCATTTCGGCGAACGGAAGGACACGGCATCGCCTGTTATTTTGAAGCCTGCCGGCGAGAAGTTCTCGGTGTACTTCAACGATGATAACGGAGGAGGCAAGTTCCGCGGCATCTACATGCAAAGTAACCCGGCCGTTCAGCCGATCTTTCGTGCGTGGCTATCTGCAACGGGAGACCCCGCTGCACAAACTCTCACGCTCAGAAATACCGGTTCAACCGATCATGTGCCGTTCGATCAAATCGGACTGCCGGCGTTTCAGTTCATTCAGGATGAAATCGAATACGGCAGCATGACGTGGCATTCAACAATGGACCTGTATGATCGCGTTATCGAGAAAGACCTTCAGCAAAGTGCAGTGAATATGGCAATTTTCGCCTATCATGCCGCTATGCGTGATGAACTCATGCCGAGAAAATAGAACACTTCCAGTTCTTTTTTGCAGGCCGGACTTTGATTCCGGCCTTTTTGTTAAAGAACATTGCTCTTCATGCCGATAATCAAGTTGGACGTGTATGCTGTTCCCAACATACGGCTCAAGAGAATAGATGCAGAAGTATTACAGAATTCTGGACTTGCCCTACGATGCACCACTACCTGAAATAAAGCAAGCATACCGCGACCTGGTACGAATCTGGCATCCCGACCGATACACTCGTGATGAGCGGCTGCAGAAACGGGCAACGCTCAAGCTGATGGAGATCAACGAAGCATACAAGATGTTATGCTCGATAACGCCAAGTGCTGATCAGGCCGCAGAGCCCGAAGAGGCCGAGCCTATTGACTGGAGCAGACCCGGCAGTATGCCGGCTCCGAAAGACCATTCGTTTCAAACTGCACGCAAGGAACCCAAACCACAACAGCGGTGGGGATATGCCGCAGTGCCGGTGTGTGTGTCGGCGATACTCATTTGGAGTGCCGTTTCATTTAGCGAGCCGGATCACGCTGCAAATCCTCTCCCTCCTCCCGATCCCGATTTGATTTCCCAGCTTGCGATACAAACCCGCTTGGCACAGTCAAGTTCGCTTCAAACCGACGCGGTAAGCAGGGATACAGTGAATGCAGAACTGACCGCGACATCAGAGTCGACCCCGGTAAACCGGTAATCATCGGGACACATCCCCGTCACACAACGCTTCACCCTCAAGCAACTCTCTAATGCTTGCTTCTCCCGGCATTTCTGTGTACTCTATCGCTGGCAGATGGTTTGCCTTGCTCACGAATCGAATCGACTAATCCCGCATTCCCCAACCATGCAGACAAAAACCCCGGAACACGTCATGCGCGAAGTAACAACCGACATGGTTCTTCGCGCAATCACTCTTGCGAAAAAGAAAGGACGCACAGTCCGCATAAGCAAAACTGCAAACGGAGTCGGCGTTGATGTTGCTACGCTCGATCCGCGTACGAGTGATGGCAAGGCTGCGCTTGACAAGTTTCTCGCCCAGCCGGCACGCCATTACACAATTTCGGGACTCGGCGCGCCGGAAGAATCGAATGCCATCAACTGGCGACAATTGAATCTTCCGGGATGGAGAAAGATTCTCGTCCTGCTTCAAGTCGGATGTTCATTTCTGATGAAAGGCACGCCGTTCAAGAACAAATGGTACCGATGGATGGGCTGTACTATTGGAAAGAATGTTGAGATCATGCAGATGGCGTGGTTGGATCATTTCCGTCCCGAACTGATTTTCATTGGCAACAACACGCTGCTCGGGGCTTTCACGCGCATCACTTGTCACGCGTACGAGGGCTGCGGAAAGTTTCGTTACGGACTGGTGGAGATTGGATCGAACTGTACAATCGGGGCGGGAACGGGCATCGGAATGATTCGCATCGAGGATAACGTGAGGACGTTGCCCGGTACCACGGTTTCTCCATTTCTAGCGCGTATTCGTGCCGGCTCTGTTGTCGGTTATGACCCGCCTTCTGTAAAGCTTCCCGAACCGGAAACTCCACCTTCCGCATGAATGACAACCAAAGGTCGTAGACTCGAAACAACATACACTTGCCTGATATGCCGTACAATACACTTACTCCCGAGCTAACCGGTTCGTTCATTTCAATTGTTGGTGGTGAGAATGCTCTTACCGACGACGAGGCAAAATCCGTTTACGGTCAGGATGAAACCGAGGACTTCTCATTTCCTCCCGAACTTATTCTCAAGCCATCAACGGCTCAGCAAGTTTCCGAAATCATGAAACTTGCACACCGGCATATTATTCCTGTTACACCGCGTGGCGGCGGTACGGGACTTTCGGGCGGAGCGTTGCCCGTACACGGGGGCATAGTACTTTCGATGGAGAAGTTCAATCGCATCATCGATATTGATGAGAAGAACTTTCAGGCAACAGTGGAACCGGGAGTCATCACCCAGATATTTCAGGAAGAATGCGAGAAGCGCGGACTCTACTATCCACCCGATCCTTCATCACGCGGCAGCTCACAACTCGGCGGTAATCTCGCAGAATGTGCCGGTGGACCGAGGGCTGTAAAGTACGGTGTGACAAAGGATTACGTGCTCGGCGTCGAAGCCGTTCTTCCAACGGGTGAGATCATCAACGCGGGCGGACGGGTCCTCAAGAATGTTTCCGGCTACAACCTGACGCAGTTGATCGTCGGAAGTGAAGGAACGCTTGCCGTCATCACGAAAATACTTTTCCGTCTCATTCCTCTTCCACGAATGAAGAAGGTACTCCTCGTCCCCTTCAATTCTCTTGAGAATGCCGTAGCCGCAGTTGCTGTAATCTTTCAACGCGGCATTACACCGTCGGCGTTGGAGTTCATGGAACAAGCGGCAGTCAGGGCGGCAGAGATGCAGTTGGGCAAGACTTTCCCGAATGGAACCGCCGAAGCGCAGCTTCTCATAGAGGTTGACGGCAACTACGAAGAGACACTCGCCAAGGACATCGATGTCATCGCCGAAGTCGTTGAAAAACACGGCGCCAGCAATGTGCTGCTTGCGGAAGATCGGCAGAAAATTGAAGATGTGTGGGCGCTCCGGCGAAGCATGGGCGAAGCGGTGAAGAAGATATCAACATATAAAGAAGAAGACACTGTCGTTCCCCGGGCTCATCTTCCGCAACTCATACGGGGAGTAAAGGAAATATGTGGGAGATACGGCATCACCTCCATTTGCTACGGTCACGCGGGTGATGGCAACGTTCACGTCAACATCCTCAAAGACAAGATGGATGATACAAAATGGGAGAAACACCTTGACACGGCCATTCGTGAGATATTTCGACTGACAGTCTCACTCGGAGGAACCATCTCCGGGGAGCATGGCATCGGCTACTCGCAGAAAGCGTATCTTCCCATTGCCCTCTCCCCCGCCGAACTCACTCTGATGAAAGAAATCAAACGGACGTTCGATCCCAACAATATTCTGAACCCGGGGAAGATATTCGAGTGTTGATATTCCGTTCATATCAAAAAGAAGGGACGCAGGTTACTGCGTCCCCTTTGTTTCTGAAAGACCTTCAGCCTACTTCGTCGGTGCCACGGCCAATCCCTCAGCAACTTCTGCTACTTCCTCTTTCACAGGCTTCGGCTCATGATGCACCTCATGCCCGAATACATTAAAGTACTTTGCCACAAATCCGAACGCAACAAACCCGAACGCTACCAGACCGGCTGTGACAGCCAGTTCCTGCCACGAGGGAATGTACATGCGGTTCGGATATTGCTCCATGCTGGTGATCGCCGTGTTGATGCGGTGAGCAATGAAACCAAGAATCACCAGAACAGACGAGTAGAATAATCCGGCTTTGTTTTCACGAATCTTCTTGCTCAGCAGCAGGAAGAATGGCACTATCACCCCGAGAACAAGCTCTCCGGCAAACAGTATGCTCTGGTAGTTGATCTCGAATGCAAACTTCAGGGCATCCCGGGTAATCAAATCCTGTACGCGGACAGTGAAGTAGAGAGCCAGTACAACGACAATCACTCGTGCCAACTCCGACAGCAGCGGCATCTCAATCTCCCGCCCGAATGCCCGTGACGAGAGGAATGATTCAAATACTGTCATCGCCAATCCTGCGGCTACGCAGGAGATGATGAAGAGGAAGGGAATAATCTCGGAATACCACAGCGGATGCATCCGGCTCGGGATGATGAGGAATAATGAGCCAAGCGACGACTGATGAAGCGTCGAAAGAATCACGCCCAACACCACCAACGGTATCGTAATAGCCTTGATGATCTTCAGCGGGCGTTCGAGATTGAAGCGCTCAAACACCACCGGACTGAATTCAAGCGCCAGCACTGTTGTGTACAACATCACGCACCACGCAACTTCGAACATCACCGAATGAGGATTCCAGTAGATCAGTGCATGCCAAATTGCCCAAGGGCGGCCAAGATCAACCATTAGTCCGGCAATGACGAGAAGATAGCCAAGAAATGCCGTCAGAATCGTCGGACGTAAGATGGGACGAAACCGTTCGATGTTAAAAAGGTAGACGGTAGCAGCAATCGTGAAGCCGCCTGCCGCCAATCCGACACCGACCAGAATGTCGAAGCCGATCCAGATGCCCCATGGAAACGTATCAACGAGGTTGGTGGATGGACCGAGGCCGGTTGAAAAGCGCCACACGGCGGCAATTGCGCCGGCGGTCATCAGCGCCACCGCAACCGCTTTCCAGAATGTAACCTTAAAGAGACCGGGAAAATTCATAGGAGTATCCTTTAGTTTCAGAGTTCAAGTTCTGTTTCTCTAGTTGTGCAATTCCTGCTTTTGTTTCTCTTCCGCTTCAAACCGGGCTACTTCGGTGCGTCGCTTGGTAATCCAGTTGATACCAAACAATACGACACCCGCCGCAACCGAGTATTTCGGAATCTGCGAAAGCACTCGCCACGACAGCTCGGGAATCGGATTCTTCGGGACATTCATCGGGAAGCCCAATTCCTCGAACGGGACATTGGAGATGAACATCACTGCCGTCCCGCCCGCCTCATGCAAACCGTAGATATAGTCGATGTACTCGCCCGGATTCTCGTCAATACGTCTGCGGGCTTCCTTGATCAACTCATCACGATCGCCGAATACCGTCGCTTCAACAGGGCATGCCTCGGAGCAGGCCGTTTGTCCGCCTGCGGCAACAAGCTCGTAGCACATTTTGCATTTCTGCACCCGCGGCGACAAGCTTGTCCACTCGTACCGGGGCACTTCAAACGGGCAGGCCTGCATGCAGTACCGGCAACCAATGCACTTCGATTCGTCGTACAGAACCGCGCCGGTTTCGGTTTTCGTGAACGCCCCGACGAGGCAGGCAGAAACGCAAGTCGGTTGTTCACAGTGCATGCACATGCGTCGGACGTATGTCTGGTCGTTGTTGTAGCTCTGCACAACCGTGTAGTGTGTTGCGGAAAGCTCGGTCGCTTCCTCTTCCGGAAGATGATTTGTTACGGCGCAGGCACGGCTGCATTCCCCGCAACCCACGCATCGTGTGATGTCGATGAGCAATCCTTTTGATTTACGCATTGTCGTATTCTCCATTCAATGGCGTTTCACTTTCAGTGGTGAGAAATGTTGATTCGAACTCTTCCCACACGCGTTCATCGAATTCTTTCAGTACACCCGCTGCCGGAACGCCGCCATCCTGCATGGCCGCAAATTCGAGCTGCGGCACGCGGGCGACGAGAAATTCTTTCACCAGATCATTCTGCTTCTTCAGCCATTCGATGGCTCGTTCACCACTCAGGAATGACGTCAACGAACGGGCTCCGTCTGCCGGAATCAGCTTGAACAGCCATCCCGTCGTATAGGGATTCTGCGACGCCATTGACGGCGATTGCAGTGCTGAGTGATTGATTGCCGATATTTGTCCCTCAAACGGCATATCAAGGGCGAGACTCTTGTTCTTTTCCCGAAGGACAATCGGCCTTTCGCCTCGGCCGACAATCTGGCCTTCTCTCGGCAGCTCAATTCGCTCGACCTTTCCCGTCAAGCCGAACAGGAAGTTGTCAATACCGACAGTGATGCTGTTGTCTCGCTCGCGCCTCATCCACAAGTGGTTGGGAGCAAGAACCAGATCATCCGACAAATTCCAATGTGATGCAGGGAAAAGCGGTGTTGAACGCAGCGCCGCCGTGCTGAGCGCTTTTTGTTTTCTCCGCTGAACAATGTAGTCGGCTGCGAGAAATGCGATTAATGTTAAGAGTACGAGTAAGACTGTCATGTTAGGATCTCCTTAGTTTGATACTATGTGTTCACCATTGAGGAACTGATTTCTTCGAATGCAGGTTGTCGCCTGCCTGATCGCCGGTGAGGAAAAACTCCCTCTCAAGCGTATTCCATTCTTCATCCGACACCTTGTCTGCCAGATCTTTCACGATCACGCCTCCGTCCTGATACATGAGGGCCGGGGTTGTCGAGAAAATCCGAACGAGTTGTTCTTTTGCCTGCTCAAGCCATTGCTGCATCGCTTTTCCCGTAAACAGGTTATTGAGTTGCGCGTGCAACTTCATCGGGCGAATGCGCAGCAACCAACCGTCGTTGTACGGCGAGGAATTGACGAGCAACGGATTGTTTAGCACCATTTCATTCTTCTCAATTACCCTTCCGCTCACCGGGCTCACCATCCGTACAACTCGATTCCCATGTCTGACGGACCACGCGACACTGCCCTGCCCGACTCGCCTCAGCAATCGCGGCAGTTCCACTGAATCAATCGTGCCGATAAGCGATTGGGCAAACTCGTCAACTCCGACAAGCACGTCTCCGTCCTCGGTCATTTTCATCCATGTGTGGCCCGGATGTACATACCGTCGGACAAACACAGGTTGCGTTTCTTCCTTCTTCTTCGTTTTGCGAAACATTCCCCAAACGATGAGCGCGCAAGCAGTCAAGAATGCAAGTATCGCTGACATGTTGGGCTCCTTTCTTTCTTTTCTGTTCTTGATGTAAGATTGACTTCTGAACTTCACAACAATCATACTTCCAATAACCCTGCCAGAAACAAGCTTTGCAAAAAGAAACGACGCCTCTTTAACTCATTGTTACACAATAGGTTACAAACTGATTGGTGCGGATTCCAGCCACAGGAATTCGGAAAAAAACTCTTGTGTTGAATCATGCAACACCAGTCAATCAGTGAAGACGCGTCAGTCATGCCATTGATATTGAGATATAACGAGTTACGATGATGTTAGAATTTTCAACAGAAAATTGAAGAACTCAACACGAAATTTTCCACGCTTTCAGTATACGCTACTGTTCACTTCTTCCATACCATCGCATTTCTTCTTATTTTGTTTTTTTGAATTCTGGAGAATGTGATGAATTTTGCTGCATGTCGATACTTTTTCGTTGTGTTGGCCGCTTTGCTGATCGGCTTTGCATCGTGCAAGGATGATGTTCCGGCGAACGACCCGAATCAATCCGTTGTGTTGACCGGACCAACGGTGTTTGTTCAAGCAGGACTACTCAGGCTTCCGCAAGGCATTGCCGTTGATGCTTCGGGAAACGTCTGGGTGGCGGATACGAGAAACAACAGAATCCGCAAATTCTCGACGGCTGGAACGCAAACCGATTCCATCAACGTCACGTCCCCTTCAGCAATCGCATTTGACAAGAACACGGGAGATCTTTTCATAGTTGAAAACAGTTCAACTGTTTTGCGGTATATCGTACAAACACGAACTTGGATTGCAGCATTTCCCTTCATTCCCTTCACAGGGAATTCTACGTCGGTTTTTGATGTCGGCAACAGAGGTACAGTCTCAATCAATGTCGCGGTACTTGAGTTGGGCGATATTGATACATCGCCTTCGGGCGATATCTACGTCAGCGGACGCGGCTCGCCTGCGAATTTCGTCGCCCGCATACTTCACGGAAACATCAGCATCGTTGCCGCATCATTTCTTGACAGCAGCATCGCACGGCCGTTGATGCTGGCGGCGGATGGTTTCGGGACGGTTTTCACTGCGTTCAGATTCTCACGCGGCCCGACTTCGCAAACAGAATTGTATGCCTGCATTCCTTCCAACATCCAGCAAAGTCATGTTATGGCCGAACCGTTCATCTCCGGCGCCGCGCAAGGAGCGACAGTCGATGCAGCGGGATATCTGTATATTGCGGACGCTGGTACGCAAGAACTGGTTGTGGTATCGACAGCTTCCGAGAGAACCGTCGCCCGCCATCTGATTCCCGACGTCGGCGGCTTTTCCATGACTCCACAGGATATTTCAGTTGCATCTGATGGTTCTGTGTACGTAGTTGTAACCGACAGGCTCGGCACGGAAGCAGGGGCGGTTCTCAAGTACACACGATCAACACGTTAACATCATCAACGAAAGGCTCCCCTATGAAGGCCCTCATTGCAGACGCTTTCCCCGAAAAGTACATCTCCGCTATTACCGAATCCGGTGTTGCAGTTGAATACAAACCGAAACTCAAAGCCGAAGAACTTGCTGCGGCAATTGGTGACTCCACCATCCTCATCGTCCGCTCCACAAAAGTGGGAGCTGATTGTATTTCAACGGCAAAAAACCTCACACTCATTATCCGTGCCGGTGCCGGAGTCAATACCATCGACATGAAAAGCGCAAACGAGCGGGGTATTTACGTGACGAATTGTCCGGGCAAGAACTCCATCGCCGTTGCCGAGCTTGCAATGGGATTGTTGCTCGCCCTCGACCGCCGTATTGCCGACAATGTGATCGACTTGCGAAATGGAAAATGGAACAAAGGCGAATACTCAAAAGCCGATGGCGTGTACGGTAAAACGTTGGGCGTCGTTGGCGTCGGGCAGATCGGGATGGAAGTGATTTCGCGAGCGAAGGCCTTCGGTTTGCACGTCATCGGCTGGTCAAAGTCCCTGACGCGGGAAAAGGCAGAAGCGCTTGGCATTCAACATGCCGGCACCATTCAGGATCTTGTGCCGAAATGCGATATCGTTTCAGTTCATCTGGCATTGAAACCTGAAACGCGGGGCATCATCAGCAGAAGCATCATCGATCAGATGAAGCCGGGGACAGTCTTCCTCAACACCTCACGGGCGGAAGTTGTTGATGAAGCGGCACTTGCGGATGCCGTCCGTGCCGGTACAATCCGCGTCGGAACAGACGTGTTTGTCGGCGAGCCGGAAGAGAAGAAGGGAGAATTCAAAAGCGGATTTGCTTCGCTTCCCGGCGTGTACGGCACGCATCATATCGGCGCTTCAACAGAACAGGCACAGAATGCCGTGGCAGAGGAAACAGTCGCCATCATTCGGGAGTACATTCAACAGGGCAACGTACGCAACTGGGTGAACCGCGCAAAGAAAACCGCCGCAACATGGCAGCTTGTTGTGCGGCACTACGACAAGCCCGGCGTTCTCGCCGATGTGTTGGGAGAACTAAAAGCCTCCAACATCAACGTCGAAGAAATGGAGAATGTGATTTTCGATGGAGGGAAAACTGCCTGCGCGACTATTCGGCTTGCTGCAAAACCTTCAGACGAGGTGTTGAAGAAGATGCTGTCACGAAGTGATGAGGTGATTCAGGCGAGTTTGAATGCGCTGTAGAAGACTATCCGCTTACCCGGCGATGCGCTTGTACGAATGAGGATCCGTTGCCCCCTCAGTCGAGATAACAAGGACCCTGCTGTAGGAATCAATGTCGAGTTTCTTGCGCATCTCATCATTCTTGTCTGAGAACATCTCCAGTAACGCCCCCATCCCGGCCGCCCCGGTTTCTCCGCTCACAATGCCGGACTCTGCAAGAAGCCGCATTGCTTCCATCGCCTTCTCGTCTGAAATCGACACGAAACATCGAATCCCTTTTTGCATCACAGGAAACGAGACCAGCGACGGCGAGTCGCAGTTCATCCCCACCATCATCAATGTGTGCGGGCCGGGAATCCTGACGATGTTGCCGGCCTTCACCGATTCAAGCGCACACGCGGCGGAATCCGGCTCCACTCCTATGATTGTCGTCGATGAGCCGCTCCCGCGGTAGTGACGTACAACCGCTTCGGCGAACGAGCCGTTGCCAATCTGCACAAGCACGTGTGTCGGCTGAGGCTGACTCATCGTAGCAAGAGCATCATCAATTTCGTGCAACATTGTTGAGTAGCCTTCGACAACGTAGCGCGGAATTTGTTCGTACCCCGCCCATCCATTATCCTGAATAAGCAAGCCACCCGCATTGATTGCATCACGCTCCGCCCGTTCAACAGCCTCATCGTACGTTCCGTCAACGATCATTACTGATGCCCCCTCGCTTTCAATCGCGCAGATGCGAGCCTCGGCAGTCCCCTTCGGAACGAAGATGTAAGCCTTCAGTCCGAACAGTTTCGCAACGCGGGCAACTGCCCTTCCGTGATTTCCATCGGTTGCAGAATAGAGAACAATCGGCCCGCTTGAGTTCACCCTCTCTCTCAGATCGTCAACAGTCCGCCAATCTGTTTGCAGATCGGGAAATCGATCACAGAGCACACGGTACGTTGCCCATGAAGCTCCGAGAATCTTGAATGCGGGAAGTCCGAGTCGGGAGGACTCATCTTTCACGTATACGCCTGCAACGCCAAGTTGTGAAGCAAGTGAAGGCAAGGAATGCAGCGGGGTCGGCTTGTACCCCTGCAGTTTTCTGTGAAATTCAAGCGGCGTCCGGCCCGGCTTCTCGAACGAAGAATCAGGCTCGAATGACGGATTCACGAAGATCATTTGGCGAGAATCATCTTCTTCGAGTCAACGTAAGCTCCGGCTCTTAATCGGTAGAAATAGACGCCGCTTGCAAGATTGGATGCGTCCACCGTCAGTTGATGAGTACCCGCTTCCTTCAATTCGCTCAGCAACACCGCCACTTCCCTGCCCAATACATCATAGACGTTGAGGCTTACGTGGGTGATTGTTGAAATCTGATAGGAGATTGTTGTCGACGGATTGAATGGGTTTGGATAATTTTGATGAAGCTCATATGATCCCGGCAACTCTGAAACGGATTGCCGTACAGACGCTATGACACCAAGCTCTCCGTTCAAGTTCAACTCTTGAGCATACACGCCGTTGTCGTCAGAACGGTTATCCGACCAGACAAGAATCGAGTTGCCTGTCTGCGTCATCACGCCGCCGAGTCTTCCTTTGCTGCTCGCAACAGAACTCACATCCTTTATTGTTCCACCCCACAGTACATTGCCATTCCGATCAACTCTGAATCCTCTCACAAGATTGGTCGTAACCGTCACGCCATCAAGAAAGTACACAACCGCCGATGAGTCTTTGCCGAACGATCGAATGAATGAAGGTTGGCCTCCGCCAAAAGGCCTCAACGCTTTTCCCGAGTCTGCCCATTGACGTGTGCCGTTAGATGATAATTTCTGACCGTACACTCCGTACGAACTCTGGAGAGCTGCATCAGTTTCGTACCAGAACATGTACGTCTCACCAGTGAGCGGCGTGTATGCCACCCACGCATCATTGTGCAGCCGTCCGGGCAATGTCGAACCGGCTGCTCCGTTGGCGGGAAAGAGTTTCGTTCCGCTTGATGTTATATGCTGCGCGTGCGAGAATGAGCTGCCGGTGCTGTTCCTGTCGTCATGCCACACGCAGAACGCCCCGTTGCTCCCGTCGGGGATCAGCTTTGGAACGAAGAACCCGGAAACCCTGCCGAGGCCGTAAACGGTGTCGGGGTTTGCGTTCCAAACGGAAATGCCATTACGCGAGATTTTCCTCGCGTAGATTCTGTAGTTGGCAGGATTGATGAAACTCCCCGTGTATCCCGAGTTCATAAGAATCACGCTACCGGTATCACAACCGACAACTGCCGGATAGTCGAGGTTCTCAGTGCCCGTTCCCGAGATGAGTATCGGATCGACGCCCCACTGTTTGATACCCGCGGCATTGAGTTTCTGCAAGGCGACTTTGCGCGGACTGGAGCTGAAAATCCATGCAAACACAAAATCTCCATCCGATGTATTCGCCACCCGCGGGTTTGCTTGAAAAGTCGCGGGCGAAGTCGAAAGCCCGACCCCGTTTACGCCCCAGACAAAACTCCCCGCCGGGCTGATGCGGTACGCGAACGGCTCGATCTGTCCGCCGTTGCGGATGTCTGTAAAAACAACTACCGCGCAGTTGCTGTCATCGACTGTCAGATCATAATCCACCAGCGATGTGTTCTGCGGGTTCGCGCTGATGAGTAATCCGTTTTCTCCCCATTGCTTGATACCCTGCGCGTTGAGCCTCTGCATGTACACTCTGTATGCGCCGGAACGAGTGTCAAACCAGGAAACGTAGCAGCCGCCGTCGGTGGTCACGGCAATTTTCGGAAGTTCCTGCCTTCCTGACGTATCGGAAACAGCCAAGTTGATGTTGGGGTTAGACGACCATTGCGCCAAAAGAGAAGTCGGGGCAATAACAAAACATAGAACCAGAAATCGTGAGATGACATGCATGGTGAAAGCCTCTCGTGAAGCAAGTTAAAAATGAACGATGAGATGTGTCAGGAAAGTAAGAACTTTAGAACTGCAATACCAAACTCCTCCGGCTTATCCGCATGAACCCAATGCCCTGTATCGGCAATTGTCGCGATGATGGATCGGGGAAAGAGACGCTTGATCCGCTCTCTATCCTCTGCCGCTATGTACTTGGATTTTGCGCCTTTGACGAACAATGTGGGTTTTGAGAACACACTCTCGGCAGTAAGATCGCCGGCAATCTCATAATAGTGCTTCCTGATGATTGAGAGATTGACTTTCCATTTCAGCTTTCCATCGTCCGTACGCGTGAGGTTTTTCAAAATGAACTGCCGCAGAGCGAATCCGGGAATCCGTTTTGCTATTTCAACATCTGCTTCATGCCTGGTAGAGAGTCGGCCGAGCTTGAGCGAGCACATCGCGTCAAGAATCTCATCATGTGCATTGGCATATTTTCGGGGAGCAACGTCAACAACGACCAATTTATCGACAAAATCGGGAAACATCAGCGCAAACTGCATTGCCGTCTTCCCTCCCATCGAATGCCCGAGTATGTGTGCAGAAGGAAGATGATGATGATGCATGAAATCCCGGATGTCGGTGGCCATTGCCTCATAATTAAACGTGTCGCTGTGCGGGGACTTCCCGTGATTGCGCTGATCAACGGCGTAGACCTTGAATCCCGCCCCGGCATACTTCTTCGATTGCGTCTGCCAGTTGTCAAGCATACCGAGCAGGCCGTGCAGGATAATCAGCGGATGACCGCTATGGCCGTAGGATTTGTAGTTGAGATGAAGCATCAATATCTACCCTGTTTCCCGACTGTTAGACATCTGTCTCAGATGCCAGGACATGTTCCTTGATAATCGTCTTTCCGTCAACCAGCGTCACAAAGTTGAAACAAGGCGGATGATGAATATCGGGTTGCATTTTCTTGTCGTCAGGCCAGGAGTAGAACTGCCTGCCGGTACTCGCCACGCTCGAATAGAGAATGCCGTCCTTCATCACTTGAATTCCCCGGTGAACATGTCCGCCGAAAACGCCCTGCACTCTCTCTCTGAAGGGGAGAAGTGATTGATGAAAGCGTACGCCATTCAACAACAGCATATCTTCATCAAGCCAGCGTGAGTCAAGCGGCAACGTCGGAAAGTGTACGAAAAGAACAGTCGGGGCGTCATCCTTGCTCATCTCCTTGTCGAGAAAATCGAACTGATGATCTGCCAGAACACCGTGAGGATCTATCTCATCCGGCCCGCGTGCATCAAGCACGATGAATCGTATCCCCTTTCTCTCGAATGAATAGGAAAGAACATCTGTATCAATACAGTAATCCTTCTTCTCCCCAATTGTCAGAAAGGTATGAATGTCCTTCGACGAATCATGATTCCCTGCCGCATAGTATATCGGAACACGCAAGGCGGAAAAAACCGACTCCGCAAGTCTGTACGCTGCTTCATCCGGATGAGCAACAACATCCCCCGTATGTATGACAAAGTCCGGCCGCGTGGGCAACGTATTGATTGTCTCAACAACGCGCTTTGCATTGCTGTACGAGTTGCAACCGTACAGTTGAAACGACCTCGACGGGCCTATATGTGTATCGCTGATGTGAACGAAGTAGAGAGGTGTCGAAGACATTGTTGGCATCATGTCGCTTGTGAAGGATGTGCTTGCCATGCAATCTTGCTACCGATGAATTCGGTTGCGCCGGTGAGGAAGAGTTTCATTTCACGCCTCAGTATCCGAAGCGGATTCGACCATCGCCTGCGGCTCACCCTTTTCCTGCAGGTGCACAACAATGCGCCATACATGATACGTCAGACGGTCGAGCCAACGCATCGCCTCAAGAAGTTGACCCGATTGAAAAGGTGTGAGCTTCCCTTCGGCTGTTTGTTCCAACGTCACGTGCCGGTGTTTGCGACGGTGTTCCGCGGTTGCTCGGGATAATTCCTCGGCGTCTTCCAATGCCCGCCTTTCCGGCAAGAGCTTCTCCAGTCTCTCCAGCTTCTCACACACCAACAGCGCAGCAGGATCGAGTTGTCCTGACTGACGAAATGCAGTAGACTTGTCTTTCTTAACTGCAGCAATCAACCGATCAAGGTGGTCGAGGGCATGCCACGCCGACAAGTGCCGATCATGCTCGCCTGCACTTTCGGGACTTGAGCGAAACATTCCAAGAAACGAGCGTATCTCATCGGCGGCGGTGGCGGCTTCATTCATGATTGAGGCGTGTTCTCCATCAGCTTTCTCGTTCCGAATCCCCTCTACAGCAACACGGATAACTTCCACAAGAACCTCCCTGATGGCGCGTTGCGCCGCTTCAACTGCAACAGATGGAACCACGGCAACGGACGGATCGAGATGTACTGTCAGCCTCGATCCTTTCTGCGGAACAAGACGCGTAATGAGTTTCGCAAAGAGGCCCAGGAAAGGAAGGAACAGAACAACACCGAGCAGGTTGAACAACGTGTGAAACGCCGCAATCTGAATTGCGGGCGACGGATCACCAACGAAGTCTGCAAACCGGAAGGCGGCGGTAGTAAACTGCCGGAGGAAGTAGAGAGCGACGGCCGCGGTAATCACATTGAAGAGAATATGCCCCACTGCAGCGCGACGGGCAGGCACCGAGGCTCCGATGCACACCAGTGCTGCCTTTACCGTTGTTCCGACATTCTGCCCGACGACAAGCAAAGCAGCCTGTTCAATAACAATCACGCCGCTGTACAACGCCGTAAGCGTGGTGGCAACTGCCGCACTCGAAGATTGCATCACAACAGTCATGACAATGCCGGTTACCACCAGCATGAGTCTTCCCCAGAATGCATCACCGGAAATTCCGGACAGGTCGATTTGCAGGGCAAGATCCTTCATTCCCGTCTGCAACGTCGCGATTCCGATAAACACAAGTCCGAACCCGGCAAGGGCCAGCCCGCTCGCGGCTGCACGTTCTTTGCCCAATAACTTCATCAACGCACCAATGCCTACAAGCGGAAGGGCGGCTGTGCCAAGACTGAACTTGAGGCCGAGCAGCGATACAAGCCAGCCGGTGCTTGTCGTGCCGATATTGGATCCGAGAATAACTCCCAACGCTTGCTTGAAGGTCAGTAGTCCGGCGCTCACAAAGCCGATAGTCATGACGGTCGTGGCGCTTGACGATTGGACAACAGCGGCAACCACTGCACCGGACGTGATGGCGCGGAATGTTCCTCCCGTAAACCGCGACAGAATTCTGCGGAGGGCGTCACCGGCAAGGGATCGTAATGCCTCCGTCATAAGAATCATGCCGAGGAGAAAGAGGCCTATTCCTCCTAATACCGTTGCAATCATCCGTAAGTCGTCTTTACGTATATCATCGTGGCTTTCTCATTTGTTGCCGTCCCTGCCTGCTCCCCTTTTCTTTCCCTTGCCAGTCAATTCGGGAGGAACGCTGCGAATGTGTACGTCACGTTGAGGGAACGGAATCAGTACGCCGGCAGACTGGAGTTTGTTGTGTATGGAAAAATTCAGATCGCTGACGAGTTTTCCCTTTCTATGCAAGAGGGATGATGTCCATGCCCGCAGTTCAAAGTCAAGACTGCTGTCGCCGAAACTCAGGAAGCGCACGGCGGGTGGCGGATCGTCGAGAACGTCGGGATTCTCCTTCGCAACATCGAGAAGCAATTGTTCCACGTGTCGCGGCTCTGAGCCGTAGGCAACGCCGACCGGAATCCGGAAGCGGATCTTCCGATCCACGTAGCCCCAATTAATGACATTCTCGGACACAAACTTGGAGTTCGGAACGATGATGGCAATATTGTCATTCGTCACTACTGTTGTGCTGCGTGCATTGATGGCAACAACGTCTCCTTCAACCTCTCCGACTTCAATTCTATCACCAGTCTTTATCGGTCGCTCGAAAAGAATAATCAGGCCGCTGATGAAGTTGCTTGCAATGTTTTGCAAACCGAATCCTACACCAATACCGATGGCGCCGGCAAGAACATTCAGCGTTGTCAGGTCTATGCCGGCCGTTTGAACGATAATAAGAAAGCCGATCACGACGACAATGTAGCGGATGATTGTACCAACCGATTGGCGGACACTTACCTCCAATGTGCTCCGTCGGAGGACTGTGTTGGTGAGCCAGTTCTTGAGTTTTCCGGAGAGATAAACGAGAAGAACAATTGATACTGTCATATAGACGACAGTCCACAACGACACTTCGAAATCACCGAGACGGAAGATCGGAATGTCGAGAGCGTGTCTTACCGAGGTAAAGAACTGGAATATTCTATCCATGAACTACTCTCCTTTGGAGTCAAAAAGGCCAGAACACAGGAATCAGCAGCGTCGCAAGAATCCAGAATATGAGATTCAGCGGCGCTCCCACTTTCAGAAAATCCGCAAACCGATACCGCCCGACACCGTAAATCATGGTATTCGTTTGATATCCGACGGGTGTCATGAAACTCGCCGACGCAGCAAACGCAACGGCCATCAGCAGCGGCCGGGCATCAACTCCCATCGCTTGCGCCGAGCCGATGGCAATGGGGGCAAGCAAAACCGCCGTTGCGTTGTTCGACATTGTTTCCGTAAGCAGAGACGTCAGCAAGTAGAAAACCGCGACCAGAGCCACCGGCCCCAGGTCTCCAACAAGCGCAATGAGTTGTGTCGAGAGCAACGCCGCTGCGCCTGTTTTTTCCAACGCGAGCCCGAGCGAGAGTGTTCCGGCAAGAAGAAAAATTACCTTCCAGTCAATCGCTCTGTATGCCTCCTCCATGGTGATGCAACGGAACAGCACGAGCAAGACGCTTCCTGCGATTGCAGCCGCTACGATATCGACAAGCCCGAGTGCCGCGCCTGACACAACGCCGGCAACAATCAGCAATGCGGGAATGACTTTTCTCCGCCTGAACTTCGGCAAGCCGACTTCGGAGACAAACACAAATTCGTTGCTTGCCCTGAAAGCATCAATCTGATCCTTGGCAATCTCCAGCAGCAGCGAATCCCCCGAACGCAAGCGTGTGTCACCCAAATTCTCCCTCATCAATGTCCCCCGATGGCGGATGGCGAGAACCGTTGCGTTGAATCTGCTTCGAAATTGCGATTGCTTCAGTGACTTGCCGGCAAGGTTCGAAATAGGCGCAACGATTGCCTCAACGAGAAGCATGTCTTCCGATTCGAGGTCCGCGTCCGTGAATTTCATGGAGGGTTTGATTGTGATGCCCACCCGCTCTTGCAGGGCTTTGATTTTCTTCACATCTCCAACTACGCGAAGCAAGTCACCCGCAGCAAGTGTTGTTGAGGCCGGCGATACGTGCAGCCGCTTTCCGTCTCTAAACACATCAAGAACCTGTACGCCGAGTTCCTCGACAAGCGGGCAGTTATTCAACTGCGTGCCGACGGATTTTGCCTCGGGTTGAAGGATGACCTCTGTGATATACTCGCCAAGCCCGAACTTGTCCGTCAGCATCGTATCCGATTCTCTTGTCGGAATGAGCCGGATGCCGATGACCATCATATAGATTGTGCCTGCCGCAAAGAAGATCAACCCCAACGCCGAAAACTCGAACATCCCGAACGGCGCTTGATCGTACCGGACTGCAATAGAACTGATAAGAATGTTGGTAGAGGTTCCGATCAGTGTGCAAACTCCTCCGAACATGGACGCGAATGAGAGGGGCATCAACAGCTTCGAGGCAGGGGTTCCGATATCACGCGAAGCGCCCAACATGATTGGAAGAAAGATTGCGACGATCGGCGTGTTGTTGACAAATGCGGAAAGCCCGCCTACAACAACCATCGTGGCAAGGAGCGCAACCCACAAATTGAATTTGAACAACCGTACCACCAGCGCGCCGAGATAGTTGACGACTCCCGTGCGGAACAATCCCGCGCTGAGCACGAACATCGCTCCTACGGTCACTGTTGCGGTGTTGCTGAAACCGGCTATTCCTTCTTGCGGCGTGATAATTCCGCTGAGTAACAGAATAGCCATGATCGTCAGAGCTACTTGATCAACGGGGAAACGTTCAGTCGCAAAGAGAACAACTGCGAGCAGAACAACAGCAAGGACGACAATCATCTCGACTGTCATGAGACGGGTCCGGCTGCAGTGGGTACGATAGTTCGGGGATTGTCAAACATCCGGCTAAATAATGTCGGGTTTTTTCTTGCTGAGAATCATGCCGGCGACAATGCCCACAGCCGCTCCAATCAACGCCGAGATGAAGATCAAAAGAGCCCGGGGCATACTGATGGTGACAAAAAGAATGCGAGTATCAACATCCTCGGTGTTCTGCAGAATGACGATGATGAGAAGAACCACTCCGATGAGTGCGCCAACAAGCCTCAGCTTTTCCATGGCAAGTATCCTTCAGTGGTTGTGTGAATGGAACAGGCGCTCGAGGAATCGTCAAGCAGCGGCGGCTTCCGGCAGCGGATAATCCTCAAGAATGTCGTACAGTGTGTTTCGTTGCGCCGCCGCAAACCCGGCCCCGTGAATCAGTTCAATACACTCTTCCGTATTTGACTTATTCACAAAATTCGCCGCAGCGTGAACGTTCTCTTCGAGGATTGTTCCGCCGAAATCATCAGCGCCGAAGTGCAAGGCAATTTGTCCGGCTTTCTTCCCTTCCGAAAACCATGACGCTTGAATGTGGTCGAAGTTGTCAAGATAGATGCGCGAGAGGGCGATGATTTGATAGTAGCGGTTCGCCGTTGCGTAATGCGGAATAATCTTCTCTAACGGCGTGTTGCCCGGTTTGAAACTCCACGGAATGAACGCCGTGAAGCCGTGATACTCATCCTGCAGTTGCCGGATCACTTCAAGGTGCTCAATGATATCTTCATCTTTTTCTAAGTGGCCGTACATCATCGTGGCCGTTGTCTTGTAGCCGATTTTATGCGCCTCGCGCATCACGTTCAGCCAATCGGCGCTTGTTCCTTTTTTGCTGCTGATTTTCTTCTTCACCCGATCGGAAAGAATCTCCGCACCGCCGCCGGGAATCGAGCGCTGTCCCGCATCCCAAAGTCGCTGCAACACTTGAGGAACAGTCTGACCTGAAATCTCCGCCATGCCGATAATTTCAGAAGTCGAGTAGAAGTGGGGAGTAACGCCGGGGATTTCTTTCACGGTTCGTTCGACCATCTCAACATAATAGTCAAAAGGAACCGCCGGGTTCACGCCACCCTGCAGAAGGATGGTCGTGACGCCCTTCGCCGCCGACTCCTTGAAACTCCTGATCATGTGGTCAACGGAGTACGTGTACTCACCTTCTTTGCCCGCATGCCGGTAAAATGCGCAGAAGATACAGTCAATGTTGCAGATGTTCGTGTAGTTCGGGTTGGTATCGACAACGAAGGTCACCCGCGATTCGGGGTTCTTCGTGAACCGGATTTCGTTCGCGAGTGCGCCGAGGTCGAGGAGGTTCGTATTGCGGAGTAGGAAGAGGGCGTCGCCTGGGGTGATTCGGTGACCTGCCCGGACACTGGAATGGATTTCTGACAAATGCATATAGGCTCTTCGGTTTGTCGGCTTAAGGTTTTCTGTACACCTCTCTGCGATGGCCAACGCGGATGACGGTGATCATCAGAAGATCTTTCTCAACTGTGTAGATGACGCGGTAGTCACTGACTCGAATGCGATATGCGTTAGACGATCCTGTAATCTTCTCCGACCGATGAGGGAATGGGTCATTAGCCAAGGCTTCGATCGCTTTCGTGATTCTTGGGGTGACCGATCTCGACAGCTTTCTCAACTCCCTTTCTGCTGACGGCTTGAACGCAATTCTATAAGAGACCATCACGTCTGAGCCGTCTTTTCACCTGCTCCCACGGAACCGTCTTTTCGTCTCTTCTGGACGCTATGGCAGCAAGATCCGCCACGTCCTCCATGAGTCGTTCGTACTCCCTCACGCCGATAATCACGGCTGTCTTTTTCCCATTTCGATCAACCACGTACGTGGCGTCAGGCTCCTTCACCTTGCCCATACTTTCTCCTTAATTGTCATCTCAACAAAAGCATTTTGCGTGTGAATGTAAACTGCCCGGGGGTTACACGGTAAAGCGCGCAAAGCAGGCGGGCACTGTTTGTTCTTGATCAACATGACCTCAGGATCGGGAATCCTTGGCGATCACCCGATTTCCTTCTTCAGCCGCCTCCACCAACTCTGCAAACCTCACCATCGCCTCCCGTTCTCTCTCACCCAACCGGTAATTGAACCCGGCCAAATACTCCTGCGTTTCAGTCGGCGTAAGTCCGATAGAGATTCCATGCTGCGCTCCAGCGGCGGAGGGTTCTTCTTCAGTCTTCGAAAGTGACGAGCCAATCATCTCCTTCAACTCTGCTTTGCGCTCTTCAGGCAAAGATTTCTTCATCGCCCACACGGCAAAGACAAACGGCAGCTTCTGCCAATCGTACCATTCTCGTGCGAGATCGAACACCAACTCAAAACCTTCGAGGCCCGTTTTGTTGGCTCGTAATGCCTCATCGCCAATAAGCAACACGGCATCGTATTTCGAGTAGTCGTTTACGCCGGAATGCAGTCGCTCGAACTTCGCCGACACTCCGTATTTCTTCTCCAGCAGTACTTTCAGCAGCTTCACAGATGTTGCGGTATCATCAGTAATCCCGATCGTCTTGCCGTTCAAATCCAACCATCCTTCGTTCGAGAAGAGCATCACGCTTTTTACCTGATCTCGCGTAGCAATACACCAGCCCATCAACTCCAACTTCTCTTGTTGACCGAAATAGTCCATCAGAGAGAAAAGTCCGGCATCAATCTGATTCTGCTCGCTGAGAATTCCCATGCGTCGAGGCGCAACGGGCAGAATGCGATACTGTCCCTTCTCGAAGTTTGCGTAGAACGGCACCGAGTTGAGATACGGTATCTTGCCGATGACATTATCGGTGTACAGCTTCAGCGGATTGTAGTACACATCCCGCTCGACCGGAATCTTCCCCGCATCTTTGATAATGCGGATGATCTGGTCCTTCGCAAGTTTCATCGGACTGGTGGCTCCGGCGTCGTGGGCGATTTTCTCTCCGCCGACTGTGCCGTCCATATCGTCTGCGCCGAAGTTCAACGCCATCGCCGCAACTTCCTCCGTCAGCATCACCCAGTAGGCTTTGATGTGCGGGAAGTTGTCCAACATGAGCCGAGAGATGGCAATCGTCTTGAGATCGTCGATGGCGGAGGTGAACTGGTTCTTCGGCTTGATGCCGGTGTCACCGGGCTGAAATGCAAGAGGAATGAACGTCAGGAAACCGCCTGTCTCATCCTGCGCCTCGCGCAGTTTCATCATGTGGGTGAGTCGTTCTTCAAGCGTCTCGATGTGTCCGTACAGAAGTGTCGAGTTTGTCGGAATGCCCAACTTGTGTGCCGCCTTGTGTACTTGGAACCATCCCTTCGCGCCGATCTTCTGCGGGAAGAGAAGCTTCCGGACCCGCTCGGAAAACACTTCCGCTCCGCCACCGGGCATCGTCCGCAGTCCGGCATCATACAATTGACGCAACACCTCTTCAATCGGCATTCTGAATTTCTTGTGGAAGAAGTCTATCTCAACCGCCGTGAACGCTTTGACATCCGTGTTCGGAAATTTCTCGTGAATCGTCCGGACGATATCGAGGTACCGCTCCCACGGCCAGTCCGCCGGCATGCCGCCGGTAATGTGGACTTCGTGAATATCCGGCGTGAGTTTGGAGAGGATTTCCTCCGTTGTCATTTCGTAGGCGTCGGGACGCCCTTTCTTCGTGGCGAAGTCGCAGAACTTGCAGGAGAGGACACAGATGTTCGTGTGCTCGATCTTCTGGTTGAGCACAAAGTACACCGCGTCGCCGCTCTTCTCCTGCTGGACGTAGTGCGCCATCTTGCCAAGCGAAAGAAGGTCGGGCGTTTTGTAGAGCGTCAGGCCATCTTCCAACGTGAGGCGTTCACCACGCTGCACTTTGGACCAGATGGGAGTGAGGTTGTTGTCTCGGAAATGGATGTTCATGGATGAAAAATCAGACTATGCGAGAGTCAATATAAGGTTTTGGGGAGGAGGAAGAAAGGAGGGAGTTTATTGTAGAGAAGGGTGTCCTGTGCGAGTGTTGGCGAAACTCTTTAGACAAATGCTGAACTTAGAAACAAAAATAGTATATTCATAAGCACATCATGAGAGACCTGACAATCGAGAAGCAGATCCATAAGGAAACTCAATCCCGCTCCGGCTCAGACGGGTTCCTCGTAAAGGATTATACCGCCCAGTACAAACCACTCATTCATTTCAATAAAAACAAATCTGCTCTTGTCCATCAGTGGTATCCCTTCCTAGAGGGATACTCGAGCGAGTTCATACAAGGAATCAGGAATGAACTCAGCTATGATCCTCAATGCGCCCTTGACCCTTTTGTTGGAAGTGGAACTACGGCGCTGGAGTTGCAGCGATTAGGCGTCAAGTGTGTGTCATTTGAAGTGAATCCATTCTTGCACACACTTGCTGTTGTGAAGATGAGGACGGACTACTCACAGAGCTCATTGGTCAGAAGTATCGAAAACGTTAAAAAGTGCGTAGCTAAGAAGAGAACAAATATAAGACTGGTGCAGCCACCACCACTCGCAAAGACAATGTACAGGCGAAACGGGAATGACAAGTGGCTTTTCAACGACGCGGCATTGGATGGTATACTTGATCTAAAGTACGCCATCTCACAATTACCTGATTTGAGAGATCGCGAGTTGCTCAAGATAACGCTTGCCTCTATCCTGCTTGATGTAAGCAACGTATTCCGAAATGGCAAAGCACTTTCGTATCGAGAACGGAGAGGTACAGAAAGAAGGATTAGACGAGCAGAAGTTCACCGCCAGTTCTTTGATAGACTTGAATCAGTATTTCTTCCTGATGTAAGAGAGATAGAAGCAAAGAGCGGAGGAATGAGTAATGCCGAGTTTTGTCACCTTTGCGATGTCAGGAAGGGCATAGGGGAAATTCCCGATAGATCAATCGATTTGGTCATCACTTCTCCGCCTTACTTGAACTCCCGCGACTACACCGACAGTTACATTGTAGAGCTATGGCTGTTGGACTTTGTTAAGAACTATGAAGAACTCCGGCAGTTGCGAACTCGTACCCTTCACTCTCATGTCCAAGTGAAAATTGGAGAAAAACATTATCCAAGACTCAAGAAGCTCGAAGAAATAATAGCGTCGATGGAAAGCATCTCAGAGCAATTCTGGAACACGCAGCTTCTCAATATGGTCAAAGGTTACTTTGCAGATATGGATTTGTTGATGGCACAGCTGGCATTGAAGATGAAGGAGAAGAGTAGGCTTTATTGCAACGTTGCCAACTCAGCATATTATGGGATTGAGATACCGGTTGATGAGTTGATTGGCGAGATTGCGGAATCGAAGGGTTTTAGGGTGGTTGAGATTAGAGAAGCAAGACGGATAAGACCCAGTAGTCAACAAAACGCCATAATTGGTTCGCTTCGCGAGAGCGTTGTCGTAATCGAAAGCTGTGGGAACTAATTTGGAATAATGTTATCCACCTCCAAGTCTGGAATCTTCCGAAATAGGTGGACGTAGGGATGAAGATCTTTCTGAACATAGGTTAGATCAATGACGTCAAGGCTGTCTCCGTCTCTGTTGACCCTAGCGTCAAAGACAACGAGGTACCCTGACCTTACCCCGAACTTTAGGTCCCTTGCCTCCTTGATGTATCCAAGAACTTGGGGAACGGCTTCTTCCTTAATGTACTTTGGTCCTATGGTGTGACCCACTTTTTTTTCGTTTTGGCTTATGCTTTGTCCGATCCACTTCACTTCAATTATGATGTAGTTGCCGTTCTGATCATATGTCCAGATATCAAGGCGGTTGCCCGACTCAAGCAAAAGCTCTTTCGCGAAAACAAAAGTCCCCATGATGTTTGCCTTCAAGAACATCAGAAGATCATTCCTAAAAGTGTTTTCTGGCTTGTTCTTCAATAGGTTCTTCCGCTTCGGTATCTGACTCGGAGGAAACAATCGTTTAAGGGTTGTCTTGTACACGAAGAACTTGCAGTAGGTTGCTTGCTCTTTGAGCCTGCCTCGGTATTCATCAATAACTTCTTCGATTTGAGATATCTCCCTCTTCTGCAAGTATGCCTTAATGGCCTTCTCCGTGCAGAAGACTCCGTCTCCAAAATCATTGCCCTGAACAAAGTATATGATACGGCGGTCTCCAACAAAAAAGACACAGAGGCCATGCTTTGACATTTCCGTAAAGAGCCGACGCGCTTCGTTGGAATCCGAAATATCATCCTGCCTCGATTCAATGCTAGCAATTTGAGAACTAATCACAATGTAATTGTGTGTCAAGAGTACCGTATCCAACAAATTCGCAAGTCGATCGGCGATGTCGCCGATAGATAATGTTGATACGTCATCCTCAGAAATTACCAAAGCAAATGGGACATGAGTTTTCCTCTGCGAGTACGAAACCAAATTTGCATGAAGCAACTTGAAGGTCTCTTCACTATGAATTCCCTCACTTGCTCGTTGCTCGACTTTGGATGCACTTGATTTGATTATCTCACTCAACTCCTCCCGGGAAATCATAGTTTGAACTCACCCTTCAGAACCTTGCTGAACACGTAGTCAAAGTATAATTCCAAATACTCCTTTGAATCTATTTTGTTTGCTTTCGAGCCCAACGTCTCTTCAAATGAACTCTTAAAGGAGTTCAGTGTGGAGATAGACCTGTTGGTCCTACTTACATCAATTTCAGTAACCAGGTTTCGTTCGATGTTGTCCTGATATTGTGGGTCACGAATCACGAACTCATAGACTTTGCTTTCACCATAAACTCCAAGTAATAGGAGAATTGTCTTAAGCCAGTCTCTCTTTGTCTCATGATTTGGGAGACGAGAAATGTCTGGAAGCGTATTATCACCTAGGGTGAACACATCTTTACTACTTCGACGCACATATTCGTTGGCCTCCAGAAATGCTACTGAGCTTCTTACGTCGTCACTATACGGACCTGTTGGAACAACGGAAAAATGATAGTGATCCAAGAAGGGGTTTTTTGTTGCTGGGTTTCTAAAGGAGAAAAGAACGCTGGCCAGATATAGAATGCGATAGATGGAGAGCTCGCGTATACCATCCCAGCCAATCGACGATGCCAGATCAATAAGGCTGACAATGTCCCCGTTTATGTTTGGAACGGTATCGGAGAAGCTAGTTGGCTTTGGCATTGATCCTCCTCTTGATTCTACTGAGGATTTGTTTGATTTGTTCACTCTCGGTCTGGATTGCCGACTTCTTTCCTATCTCAAAAAGATTGATGCAGTCGATCTTGTCGGATTGAGTGATGATGTGGTCAAGAAACTCGCTGTTGTTGACGTTTGATGTTATTATCAGAACATTTGGACGACTAAGAAACCGTAGAAACACGTTCGCCGCATTCCTTTCGTAGGAGACATCGAGACTGCTATCAGGAGTTTCACACATAAAAAAAGTCGGCTTCTGATAGAAGAATTGAAGCAAGCTCATCCGGTACGAATGATCAACAAAAAACCTCTGTGATTCTGACAGTTCCTCTTCGCCTAACCTTGCTTTGCCATCAATGACTGGAATAAATCGTCTGCCCCGTTGATCTCCAAGCGCATCATACGTTAAGGATGCGTCCACCCTTAGAAAGTCGCCAGCAAACGCAGAAAAGATCCCAGAAAGTTCACGCGTGATCCTTGAGTTTTCTGCATCCATCTTTGCCGTTATCGTCTCCGCCAGGGCCTCCGCCTCTCGACTTTTTTCTTCGTTCTCCTGCTTCTTCCTCTCAAGTTTCCTGATCTCGCTCGTCATCGCCTGAAGCTCAAATGAATCTTTCTCACCTGCTTTGACATTGAGGCTGTGTTCAAGAGCTCTAAGCTTCTGTGCCAGGTCAAATACAACCTCATTTATTTCAGAATACTCTCTGTCCAGTTTCTCAACCTGTTTCTCGTTCCTTAGAATCTGAAGTTCGACGTTCTGACGGCCACGAGCTATCTTCTGAAGTTCCTTTTGCAATTCCACTGTCTCATCTTCAGGTTGAACTGTTGGTCTTATGGCCTGATGACACAGAAAACACTCACCGCCATTGCTCAGGACTTTTGACAACTGATTTTCCAACAAATCTTGGTTACACATGGGGCAAATATGATTGCGACGACCACTTTCCAAATAGAGATCATACTTAGGATTCAGTCTTGTCCAGAGTGCTTTCGCAGACCTGGAGAAAGCATCATGAAGTTGATTTTCCAAGTTATCGTAGTTTAACGCGGCCCTAGTCCTTTCTTCGTGATACAGCCTTTGTTGTTTTGTCAAGGCTTCTCTTTCGCGTTGAATAGCAGTTAGCTTCTTCTTCTGTCTAGCAATCTGGCCTTTCAATTTATGCATGTCGGTTAGTGTAGTCTTAACGCCCTTCTTTGTATCTCTACTCTCTTCAACCTGCTTAATGATTTTTGATATCGCACGAATGTCCTCGGAATTGTGTCGAGCTAGACTATCATAGTACTTGGCTTGCCCCCGTGCATGGTCACGTTTTGCGTCTTCGTCTGGATCATTAAAGTACTTGCTCGAAAGTCGCTCTTGAATGCTGTTCTCGCTTTCGTCCCAAAGGATGGTCCTGTGTCCTTCGTCGAAGGTCAAGATTTCATTGACAAAGAAAATGAAGTCGTCAAAACTGTAGACATTGGCGGCTTTCGCTACTTCTGTTTCGTACCTATATTGCAAATACTTTTTCCTCTCGTCTGGCTCCAAACGCTCGTACTTCGCTTGAGTTATTGTGTCACCTTTGAGCAGGCGGGAGTTATTTCCATCTCGGACACTCACTTCTTCCAATAGAATCGTCTGTAATTTTCGTTTCACTTTGAATTGAGTATCATTTAGCTGAAAGGATAGGGAAACATATGCGTTTTCATTGTTCTGGTAGCTCCCGTCCATACGATTCGCGAAGTATTCCATAGGATACTGAACTCGACTCTCAATCTTTCTTCCGAGATAGGTCCGTTGAAATGCAAAATCCTTCTTGTAAAGACCTATTAATCCATACTTGATCAGATTTACGAAGGTTGTCTTCCCAATTCCGTTACCGCCTAGAATCAGGTTCACACCCTTAACAAAATCATAACGGAAGTCCAGTCCACCGGGGTAGAGAGAGAAGTCTCGAACGTGGATACTCTTCAAATTTGGAAGGTAGATGTGATGGCTCATATTATGATGGCGAGATCAGTCTCACAACAATATGGTAAATGATGCCTAGTGAATCAAGGCACTATGAGAAGGCGCGGCTCCGCGTGAAGGTCCTTTTTTGGAACCAAAAAGAAAGAAATCAACCCCTCTGCCATGTCCGGCCTGCATAGCGGGCACTCGGTCGTTTCATTGGCGGGTGGGGTGGAGACCTGAGTTAACAATATCGACTTTCTGGTTAAAAAAGAAAGTGGAGAACAAAAATCCTCCGAAACCATCAGCCTGACGGTGTAGCCTGTTGACCCGCTCGCGATGACCCGCTGTTGAATTGGGTTTCGTCGTGTTCATCATGCTGATCTTGCTGTCCGGTACTTCACGTTCGGCTCTTCCACACCGAACCCTATCGGTCTTTTCTTCGGCGGGTCCGGGGCGTCATGAGTTGGCGAATGGCTTCAAATACAACGCGGAATTGGTCGTCGTACTTCTTCTCCAAGTCCGCCAGGTTTCGGGCGAGGTCTTTGTGCGTGGAGAGCAACTCCCGCAGCCGCACGAATGCGCGCATGATCTCTATGTTGACCTGCACGGCACGCTTGCTCTTCAGGACGCTCGACAACATGGCTACGCCTTGCTCGGTGAACACATAGGGAAGATACTTGGCATGCTCACCCCATCTTAAGGTGCCAAACTGGCTCCTTAAGATTGCGTACTCATCCTTCGTCAACTCAAACATGAAGTCCGACGGGAATCTGTCGATGTTTCTTTTCACGGCTCGCTTCAGTACCTTTGTCTCGACTCCATAGAGTCCGGCAAGATGGAAATCCAGCATAACCTTCTGGCCTCGAATCAAGAGAATTCTTCGCTCGATGAATTCAGGGACCAATATGCTGGATGATGCCTTGGAGTGCTTCACTTTGGCCACGATATGTCTCTCATCTTGTGCGCATTTTGACTTCGGCTTTCCACTCTGATCCGCGTTTCTCGGACGCGTACCGTGATTCATTCCACCTCATACTTCCCGCGAAGAATCCACGGGTTGTACGGCGGGTCGGCGTTGTTTTTCTGATTAGGCTTCCGCTGAACAACACTGGAATGCACCACCGGCGTCCCGTGCGTTGCGGGCCACGAACGCTCGGCGCGGCGGAACAACGAAGCGGGAAATTTCCCGCGGGAGTCGTGCATGACACCGTCGGGGTCGGGCGCAATCTTTACCTTGTGACGCGGGTAGATCCTCAGTCCGTGCGCATGCGCTTTGTCCACCATCCATTGCAGCACGATGTCGGAGAGCTGTTGCTCACGATATCCGCCGCCGACATCGGTGTGCATGCCGCTGAACCAGACTTGATGCATGTTCTGATATTCCTTCACTACCGGATCCCAGAGTGTCGGGTGGAACGTCAGACGTTCGTCATCAATGGCAAGCGCATGATACGCATTCTCCACACTTTCGCTCAGGCGCAAGTTGTGAAAGCGGTGCTTGAACCAGGGAATCATCTCGACAACATTATCCATCCACGTGAACGGAAGCCCGAGCGCGGCCACCGTATCCCACACGCCGAGGAACTTGATGCGGCACCACATGGTCCGGTTTTTTGCAATCAGCTCTTCAGCTTTCTCTTTACGCCTCTCCTGATCCTTGATCCGGTAGATGGCATAAGCCCGCTTGATGAGTTCCGGTCTTGATTGGGGCAGAATCCCGAACAGATGAATGAACCCCGACAGACTGCGCACGGTTGTTGCGCCGCGGCTGAACCCGAACAGATAAATGTTGTCGTCTGCTTCGAAGTTTTCGAAAATGAACTGGTAGCAATCACGGATGTTTCTTGAAATTCCCATGCCCGCCATGTTGCCGGTGACCTTCCTCCATCCCGTGCCCAGCCCCCGATCATAGTACGCAACCTGATCCTTCGTCCGATCTTCGATCATGTTGAAGAGCTTGTACACATTCGTGTTGTACGTCTTACCCCCTTCCTGGCCCGTGCCGTCGGAGAATACAACGATGTTTTTGCCCATGGGTTACCTTTGATGATGTGATTGGTGATGGATGTTCGTTGCTATTTCCAGTACGCGTCCCATCGTTCCTCCACCCTCTTCTTCACTTCGTCCGTCATCCTCAGCGGGTTCGGATACCCGGGCTTCCACGTTGCATCAATGCCCATCACGCCTTTGTAGATCGGGCTGATGCCGTGAAGTTTCTGTTCCGTGAAAATGACATCCCGCTCACAATCGAACCGCGTGAACACTCCCCAGATATAATTCTCCTTGTCATGAATGTCAACATCCTCGCTGACCGCTGCGATGACCTTGATGCCGGCCAGGTCGGATTGCACAACGAGCTTCTCGACAACACTTCTGCCCTCTCCACTCACCTTTACCAACAAGAGAGCGTCGTGGACAAAGTTTGCATCAACGATGCGCCGGTCAAGAGATTTCACTCCCCTCCATTTCTCGTTCCCCCCATCATTCCTCATTGGCGATTCCGGAGAAGTTCGTTGCTTCATCGTCGCATCAAGAATCATCTTGCTTCCCAAATTCATCTTGAAGCTCGTGAAGTCGAGTGTATCGAGCGGCACTTTCGGAATCATCACAAAATCAAAATGCGGATCGAAGTTGTCACGCACATTCTTCATCACTTCGTCGAAGTTCCTGACGTTCACTCCTTCAGAAACGAGTATGATACATTTGGTGAGAGAAAGCTGAGACATCCCCATCAATCCCAACGCCGTCTTCATCGCTTCTTTTTGGTAGCGCTGATCAACAGCAACAACGAGCAGGTTGTGAAATCCCGCTTCGTAATACGCCCACATGTTGGTGATTTCTGAATGTATGAGTTTGATCAGCGGGCCGAGAATCTGCTGTGTTGCATCCCCCAACCATTTATCCTCCATCGGCGGAATGCCGACGACTGTTGCGGGATAAACGGGATTGATGCGATGCGTTATCTTCTTGAGATGAAAGACAGGAAACTCAGCGGCATGAGAATAATGTCCGAAGTGATCGCCAAAAGGGCCTTCCATTCTTCTCTCTCTTGCGGGAACAACTCCTTCGAGCACAAACTCGGCATTTGCGGGGACTTGGATGGAAAGCGATTTTGCTTTGACGAACTCCGTTCGCTGGCCTCGTAGAAATCCGGCGAACATTGCTTCGTCGATATTCTCCGGCAAGGCAGCGATTGTTGCCATCAGCAGCGCAGGATCGGTTCCCAACGCGACTGCCAGCTCGAAGTCTCGACCGAGCCTTTCAGCTTCGTAATAATGAAATCCTCCCCCCTTTTGAATCTGCCAATGCATCCCCGTTGTCTGCTTGTCGAACACATGCATGCGGTACATGCCGATGTTGCGCTTTCCGTTTCGGGGATCATACGTTACGACTTGCGGCAGCGTGATGAAGCGTCCGCCATCCTCCGGCCAACAGGTCAGAATCGGCAGTTCATCGAGATTTGGCCCTTCAACAACCTCCTGCACAAGAGCGGACGAGACGGATTTGTTCCGAGTCTTGAGGAATCTACCAACGAGCGGCTTATGCTTCCAGAACACAGATGGCTTCGGCGGCATCGCATCCAGCATAAATCGAATCAGTTCTTCGCCGAGTTGTTCGGGATGTTTGTTCAGTGCAAGCTCGCAGCGATGTTCGCTTGCCATCGTGTTGATGACGAGGGGGTACTTCGAGCCTTTGACATTCTCAAACAATAACGCCGGGCGTCGTTCCTTGATGGCCCGCGTTGCGATTTCTGTGATTTCGAGATATGAGTCAACTTCGACTCGTACTCTGTGCAACTCGCCTGCCGATTCCAGATAGCGGGCGTAGTCGCCTAAGGTTCTGTAGGTCGTCATGGGAATTGGTTCGGATAGCTTCGATCAGGAATTGTCGGTTACAAGATAGGAATTTGAGGGGATATTTCAGAACGGTGATGTTCCGAAAAACAGCTACAGCCCTTCGACCAGTGACGATGCCATCTTTTCCGCCACAGGCGAATCCGCGGCAAGCCAGTAGAGATAATTCCTGCTGACAAAGAAATAGTGATCCTGTTCCTGGCCGAAACAAAACGAAGCTTCGAGATTGCCCAACCGTGTAACCCGGTAGTCGGTAAACAGCGGATTTCCTTTCTCAATGCTGCGAGCCATTTTCGTGTACGCCTTCCGCGCATCGGAACGGGACCGGTAAACGGAGAGATAGATCACCGTGTTGCCTGAGCTGTACACACCGATGAGATTCGTGGAGGGAGTGACTTCCTTGTCGTGCATGCGGTTGAGAATTTCGTTCGCCCTCTCGCCGTCAATCATCTGCATCAATTGTGCATCAGCAAGGTGTTGAGGAAGGCTTACCGGCGCCGTTTCTTGCAGAAAAAAATACACTGCAACCGCAATCGCAAGTCCTGAAGCGATCGCAAACCAGATAACGAAAAGGCGTCTTGGGGAACTCTGCATCACAGGCGAGAATACTTGGAAAGAAACTGTGAAAAGAAGAAAGCGGACCGGCACGCCAGCCCGCTTCCTGAAACTTGCTATTCAGCCACCGCTTCAGTCACGACGCGATGTGCTTCAAACGTGCCGCCATTCATCAGGCCGCGAAAGCCAACCCACTTCCATTGTCCGATGTATTGATTGCGGTCGAAGCGACCTGAAAGAAGCACATTGTTGTCGGCGTTATTCGGATTTAGGTTGATGTTGAGGATGCCGTCAGAGAAACTGCCGGTAAGAATGCCGCGTCCAATCTGCGGTCCGATGCGGCCTTCGTTCAGTGCCGAAGCCAATCGCCAGTTTCCTCTGACATTAGCGGGCGAAACCGACAACACCAACTGCCCCCTGACAATAGGCGACCCATCCCGCGCATAACCGACGTACTGATACGTTACTTGCGTTGCGGCATCGGGTTTGTCAAGATCCAGCGAGCGTTGAGAATCGGGAGCTACAGCCGACTGCTGTTCGGCACAGCCGAAGAAGACCAGTCCCGCGACGAGTAGCAGAGAAAGATACTTCATGAGAACCTCCTGCTTGCTTCTTTACGTATTACAGACCCCGAGAAAATATACGAAGCGTGGAAGTGAATTGCCATACCCGCGCCTGCATTATCGCACTTTTGTCCTCGCCACCACGGCAAGAGTCACGCCGGAGAATATCGCAACACCGGCGATGGCCAGCCGCAAGGTCACGGATTCGTCAAGAAAGAGAACTCCACCGTACGCAGCGAGCACAGGAACAAGCAGTTGCACAATCCCGGCCTGTGATGCGGATAATCCCCGTAACGCCGTGTACCAGATTGCGTAACCGACTCCCGAAGCGAGTGCGCCGGAACCGATTGCAAGGAGAATTCCCTCACTGGAAGCAACACGCCCGACCACCGGCACGGCAGCAATCGGCAACACGAATACGAGGCTCACAACAAAGTTGCTTGCCGTGGCGCGCAACGGATCGGCAACGCCCTTCCCTCTTAACGAGTACACGCCCCAAGCAACTCCTGCGACTGCCATTATTCCGGCACCAAGCAAATCCGGCGCATCTGCTCCCGGCAACGTGAGGCCCGCAAGCCCGGCGAGAGCCAGCAACAACCCGATCAACTCCCGCACGTGCAGCCGATTCCCTTCGAAAAGATGGCTCCCGATCATCGTTGCCTGAACAGCACCGAACAAAATCAGCGCTCCGACTCCGGCGGAAATGCGAAGATAGGCAAACGAGAATGGAACCGCGTAGCTAAACAATGCAAAAGCGGAAAGCCAGTTCAGTTGAAATGCGGGAACGCCTTTCTCCCGCGCAGCGAGGATGATTGCAAGCGCCAACGCGCCGCTTATCAAGCGAATGGATGTGAATGATGCAGCATCAATAAGGCCCGGAGCCAAAGCAAGTCGGCAGAGAATGGAGTTTGACGCGAAGAAGATGAGGGTGAGTGAGGTGAGAATGAAGGTTCGCAAGGAGGTATTCTGGCCGCCGAAACGGAATCAATTCAGGTTCAGAACAGATATAGAATCGAAAGAGATTCGTTCAGGCCAATTTGCATCCTCGCCATGAGATCCCTTCCGAGAAGACAACGGCGAAGCTGAACTTCAGGGAAAAACAATTCTGCTTGAAAGGTCTCATCCAAAACCCTGACTTGGACTGTATGCCCGAATGCACTAAAAGATGATCCATTGGCGGCCGTAAAAATCATTCGCCTCCCAGCAGCAGGGATTAAGCCTATGTCTACTGCATATTGGGGAGAAAGGAGTGTATGCTGCGCGCCAGTGTCCACAATGGCAGGGAGATCAACTGCTCTGCCATTTGCTTCTATGCCTAACTCAATAACGGGGAACACACCGTCATGTAGAGGATAGTAACGAAAGTTTCTTTTGTATTTGTATGTTACACTATACAATGCGCCTACAGTCCGATTGATGAACCCGGGACAGACTCGGGAACATAAAGAATGAAGGGAGAGACTATGCCGGATGATCGCGCTTTGTCTGATACCTTGGCAAATTCGACATCTGCGCCTACAAGTGTGCCTCCCTCCAAAGCAATCCACTTTCCACTCAGAGTGGCCAGCAATTCCTTGTTGTCTTCGAGCCATTTCATTTCAAGTTCCCTACTGCTCACCATCGCGCTCATTGACCTTGCTGCATTAGGCATCTTTCATCTCTCCTTATCTGTTTCAATATACTTCCGAAGTCAGACTGAATCAAGGTTGATAGACCACACTTACTCGAACTCTTCCGCCCGCCAGCCTTTTGCCGAACGGATACCGAGTTGCCCCATCACCTTGTCCGTGAATGCGCCAATGTATTCATCAACACTCTTCGGAACAAAATACAGCGGCGATGAAATCGGCATGATGACTGCACCGTAACTCGACAGTCGTGCGCATTGTTCAAGAGAAAGCGTGGAGAGCGGCGTTTCACGGACGCAGATTATCAGCTTGTAGCGTTCTTTCAAACAGACTTGAGCCGTTCGTGTGATGAGTGTGTCGCCAATCCCTGATGCGATTTTGCCGAGTGTAGATGTTGATGCAGGAAGAATAACAAATGCGTCCAAGTAGTTCGATCCCGAAGCCATCGGCGCAGTAAGGTCATCGTCCGAGAATTGCTTCTTGATGTACGGCTTCAGGTCTTTGTCGCTCATGTTCAGCTCATCGCGCAGCAACACCTTCCCCCACGAACTGACGATGAGATATTTGTCGGCAGGACATTTCTTGAGGAAGTCGTGCGCATAGACTGCGCCGGATGAACCGGTTATGCCGACAACGATTTTCATGGTTGCTGAATGCCTGTTATGGGACACTGAAAACACAGATGGTACTGATTTTCACTGTTTGCCTTTTTGCCACCTGCGATCATCCTGGTGTGTCTGTTCTTTTTCTATCGTTTGTGAATATCTTCCTTCTCACAACAGGCTGTTTGCCGAAGTTCAGCAACAAGCCAATTTCAATCTCAGTGGCTTTGAGGTAGTTGATGAGCTGGAATTCATGCTCTTCCGCTGCAACTTCTGCGGCTTTCAGTTCTACAATAACCAAATCATTGACGATGATGTCGGCATAGTAATCTCCAACCTGTTCTCCCTTGTACTGCACTTTGATCGGAACTTGAGTTCTAACTTCCAATCCACATCTCGACAATTCTATGACCATCGAGCGCTCATATACACGCTCAAGAAATCCATATCCCAGTTGGTTATACACCTCATAGAAACAGCCGATTATCTTCTCGGTCAGATCTTGATGAAGGTATTTCGTCATCTGTGATTATCGCTGTGATCTGTGTTATCTGTGTCCATTCCAAGTTCAAACGTAGACTCCGACGAGCACCATCGCAAAAACCGAGAATCCCGCGACGGCATTGATCTTGAAGAACGCCAGTTCAACATCCTCAGCTTTCTTCTGCTCAAGATAGAGGAGATAACCTGTCATCACAAGAAGCGGTAATGCGAGAAGTGAAAAAGGTGAATAGAAGAACAACACCGTCAGAAACGCAAACGCAACCAGATGGAACAGCGCGGAAAACTGCAACGCACGCTCTTTGCCAAATCGGGAGGGGAATGAATACAGCGATTCTTTCTTGTCGAATTCTTCATCCAGCGTCGCATAGATTATGTCAAACCCTGCCACCCAAAAAAGGGTAAACAGCGAAAGCAACGCCGGTGGCAGCAAGTTATCAAACGAGGGCGAGATGGCAAACCATCCACCCAGCGGACCCATCGCCAATCCCATCCCGACCCCGAAATGTGCAAGCGGGGTGTAGCGCTTCATCGTTGGATAGATGATGAACACAGCAAGGGGAATGGGCGACATGTAGAAGCAAAAATCAGAAATGAAATACGCCGACCCGAAGTACAGCGCAAGTCCCGCAATCATCACCCAGCTTGCCTCCCAGATCGTCATGCGGCCGCTGGGCAGATCACGAGCGGCGGTGCGGGGATTACGGGAATCGATGTGCCTGTCGATGATCCGATTCAATGCAAATGCAACTGTTCGGGCGCCCGTCGCGGCCGTTAAAACAAGAATCAGCACTCTGAGCGGCGGAACCGTGTTACGCGAAGCAAGCATAACTCCGCTGTATATAAGAGGTAACGAGAATAGCGTATGCTCGATTTTAACAAAGGAGAAGAACTTCTTCACAGGGATTTGGATTGTTTTTCGATTGGTATGATCTCAATATAGACAATTCCAGAAACTTCCACAAAACATCTTTCCCTGCGGGGTTGCGAAGCACGCTATTGGTACGTATAATGAATCAGCCCATCCCGGCGTGCAGGTGTTTCGTGCGCAATCCTTAAACACATCAACAATCAAGAAAGGGAAACCAATGAACCGATCGATCTGCCTAGTTCAGATTGTCGCCCTCCTTGCCGTGGTTACGCAAGCATCTCACGCGCAAAAAACCGGAAGCCAACTCGAGAAGGAAGGCTACAAGCGTTATGCAATGAGTTCTGCGATTGTTGAATACAAGTTGAGCGGCGTGCAGAGCGGAAAAGAAACCATTCGTTTCGACCGGTGGGGACTGAGGGAAGCCAATCTGACAGAGACTGAAGTCAAGGCGGGCGGCATGACGATCCCTTCGAAATCCGAAACGATTATGGACGGAGAATTCACCTACGCGCTTGACCGCGACGCCAACACCGCGACGAAAACCCACAACACTCTCCTCACCCAGATCAGCGCAACACACAAGACCAAGGACCTTGAGGAAGTCGGTGAAAAAACCCTCAAGGCAATGAACGCAACAAAGACCGGCACCGAGACTTTTCTCGGCAAGAAATGCGACGTGTGGGAAGTCAAGAACCTTGGAACAAAAATGTGGGTGTACAAGGGACTGACATTGAAATCTGAAACAAACATGTCCGGCATGAAAGTCATCAGGGAAGCGGTGAAGTTTGAGGAGAATGCAAAAGTCCCGGAAGATAAACTCACCGTCTCTTCGAAGATGAAAGTGACGGAAGGCGGAAATCCCATGGACATGCTGAAGCAGATGAAATCAAAGAAAAAGAAGTAAGAGTCCCGGCCGCCTCAAGAACAGTACGCACAGGAGGTACACACCATACCATCGGCAACTTTACGTTCCGGCTTCTTGTTATAAACAAGTAGTGCTTCACCCTGTATTCTCCCGGCGATAACAACTGTTCTTTCACACAACAAAAGGTGGACTTTATGGGAACGAGCCGAATTCTCACAGCTTCTTTTTTCGCGGCGGCGATTGCTTTGCTCATTGGAAGTTGTTCGAAGGATGAAGGAGGAACTACTCCGCCCGCAACCCCGACGGGCATTTCCATCAGTCAGGCAATTCCCACCTTGTCGGTCGGCGACTCGGTTTCAAGAACACTCTCCGGCGGAACACCCCCTTATTCGCTTGTCTCATCGGGTACTACGAGCATTGCAGTGCCGACCCTCAGCGGAACGACATTGACAGTGCGGGCAGTCGCCAACGGCAACTCCACTATCATCATCGGCGATGCCGGATCGCCGCAAAGAACGCTATCCATCAGTATCCAGGTTGGCGCGGCTACGGTCTCGTTTTCCGGACAAATCCAACCAATCTTCACGGCAAACTGCGCAGTTTCAGGATGTCACGTTACCGGCGGACTTGCGCCGTTTTCGCTTGCCTCGGGAGCCAGTCACGACAATCTCGTCAATCAGGCTGCAACAAGTTCACCAGCATGCAGCCTGCCGTTGCGCGTAAAGCCCTTCTCTGCGGATTCAAGTGTGATGTACAAGAGAATTTCGGGGCCTGATTGCGGCCAGCAAATGCCGCAAGGCGCGTCGCCGCTTTCATCGGCTAACCAGCAGTTGATCCGGAATTGGATTAATCAGGGTGCCGCGGAAAACTGAATCCATAAGAAGATCGGAATGTGGCCGGTTGTCCGGATTCGGCGGCGGATTTCAACTCGGACGAGTGTAAGACGATTGGGTAGTGTCTCAAAACTGAGACACTACCGACGGTTGACATTTGTTTGCCAAATCTCTATCCTTCCGTCAGTGAATACCTCCTATATTCTATCCTGTTTCCCGCAGCGCTCGGCAATGATCCTTGATCTGGTTATATAGGTCAGTTCATCGGTCCCAACTTTTCGGACCGGATGATTCATTCTCATGCAAGTCGGGTATCGATCCCGATTTTCCGGCAACAACTTCGCTCCCTCTGCTGCTGACAGTCACCGTTAGCTGATCGAGAGTTTCAGGAAAGCTATATGTTCTCTGACATAGGAGTTGCGACCATGGCTTGGAAAACAATGAACAAGCTGTCCTTCCCTCTCTTCTGCATCCTCTTTCTCTTTGCCCCGCTCCATGCCCAAACGTGGAACGTGACAGTCTTCATGCAGCCCTTCCCCTCGCCATATCTCAGCGACTGGGAAAACAATCCTACCATCGGTTCACTCACAATCACGAACAACACTTCCGCTCCCGCTGATGCGATTATTCATCTCACCATCAGAAGGAGTAACGGAAGTACCCTCGCTTCCGGAAACAGCAATCCCGTTTTCATTCAACCCGCGGTTCCCACGCAAATCAATTCCGACCGCTTCATTGATTGGAATACCGTCTCGTACGATGCCGGCATCCGCACCCAAACCATTCAAACAGGGAGGCTTCCCGAGGGTGAATACAACGCATGCATCACACTGCGGGACATGAGCGGAACGATTCTCGCAACGAATGTCTGTGCACCGTTCACGATCGTCTATCCGAATCCACCTACACTTTTCTTGCCCATGAATGGCGACACACTTCATTCGGCACATCCGGTTTTTACGTGGACTCCCGTAAACGTTCCTCCCGCCTACCAGCTTCGATACGTTATGAGAATGGTTGAGATCCTGGCAGGCCAAACGCCGCATCAGGCTTTGCTCGCCAATGTTGTCCAGTTCGAGGACGACAATCTTCTCACAACAAATCTCCAGTATCCCGTCGGCGCACTGACACTGGAAGCCGGCAAAACGTATGCGTGGCAAGTTCAGGCGGTTGACCAGAACGGATTTCCGCCCGCGGCAAATCAGGGACGGAGCGAGATCTGGACATTCGTCACGAGGGAAATCATCGGTCAACCACCCACTCACCCGCCGTCCGGCAATCCGTTGTTCCTCAAAATCGTCAGGGCCTCGACAGGAACACTGGGAAACCCCGGGGGCAGTTCGTTCGAGAACTTCCGCCAGGAACTTTCGGCATACAACTCAACAGGCGGAACGGTTGCACTTGCGCTGCCTGCATTGGAGGACACAAGTGTCGCGCCACGCGACACGATCATAACCATTGAAGCTTCCGGCGGATTCCATTTCAATCCACAAAAGAGATCATGGGCAATCAAAGGACGCTTATGGGGGAATGATGTTGAGAGAGCCGAAATTCTGCTCGCAGGCATCTGGGGAAACAGCATGGACTTGCGGAAGACCATCGTGGTGTTGAAGCGTCCGTTCCTCCTCTCTCAGATATTTCCGGATGTCTTTGACGGACTCACTGAAGGATTTCTGATTCTCTCTCCCGGCGATTTTAGTTTTGCGCCGTCAGATCTACCCGACTCCATCGCGGGATTCATTACAGACTCTGATTCGGCGACAGGCACGACTACAACTGTTGCCGGTTTTTTCGGAGCCGAGGATGAAATTGATGTGAAAGCCGGCCTCAATTTGCTTGCTAGATTTGACCTTCGACACGCCCCCCGATTGACTGATTTCGTGTCCGCATGGGGAGTCGAAGATCCACATTTGAAACTCACTGGATTTATCAGCGGCAAGTGGGAATGGGCGGTCGCACGCTCCGGCGGCCAGACGCAGAACTATACGGAAACAACGTTCGGGATGGAACTGATGGCCCAACTCCCCCTGATGCGTTCACAAGTGCCCTGGCTTCCCGAGTTGGATGCAAAATTCGGGATCTCTTGGAAACAAAAACGAAGGGCAATACAAGGGCCGGACTCGCTTGAACGAAAGCTCGCTCCAAAAATAGGATTGACGGGCAAGGTCACGTTCCCGTTCCTCCGAAGCATGAATTTCCTGAACGACACGATTGCGGTAACCGGCATGATCGAATTCGAGTTCGACTCTCCGGGCACACCCGACATTGTTGCAAAATTGGAGTTCGATGATATTGTAAAGTTTGAGAGATTTGAGAATGTCTTCCGGGTTCATGATCCGAAGTTCGAATGGAACATCAGCAAATGGATGCGCAACGAAGGAGGCCTGCGCCTCAAGGCTTCGTTCGACTTTGCCCAAATCACGAATGTCGGAGCTATTGAAGTACAATTTGAAAAGGAATCCGACAGCGCCCAAGTAAAATTGGAGAGACGTCGTGCCGGTGTGTGGGACCCGACAAATCCGCCCGAGAATCCGCGGCATGCCGGCCAATGGCCGCCTGCAAATCCTCCTGAAAACCGGCGTCATGCCGGTGTTTGGGCGGCGACAAATCCCGAACCACTAAAGGGCGCCAAACCAGAAAGTCACTGGAAGCCCAAGGTCGTTGTTAGATTTGATCCCGTTGCTTTGGCGAGTCTCCAACTTTCACTGGTGTTGAGAACAGCTTTGGGCGACGGGATTTTTGGAGACGCGGGAAATGAATTCTCGACTATCGGGAGGAACAGAACGCCGCCGCCAAACTACGCGCCGCCCGAAATTCCGGACTTCTTCAACAACCTGCCAACGCTCGAAGAACTGAGTATGTCCTTCCGACCCGGAACTCTCGGTTCAATGGTGGTGAGAGGAAGAACATCTTTTCAGAACTCCTCCACCGAGATAATCGTGGCGCGGGCCGAGTCTGCAACCAAGACCGGATTCCTTCTCGGCCTGAAGCCGAATAATTGGAGCATCAGAAATTATTTCCCAAATTTCTCGATGCCCGGGCTGGACAACCTCACGCTTTCGAATCTCGCGCTCGTCTTCAGCACCGTCGAAGGGA
Source organism: Bacteroidota bacterium (assembly GCA_019637975.1). Classification (NCBI taxonomy): domain Bacteria; kingdom Pseudomonadati; phylum Bacteroidota; species Bacteroidota bacterium. The sequence goes on from JAHBUR010000012.1 coordinate 101,796, forward strand.
TGATGCCGTCAGTTGAATTGTCTGATGAGGAGTTTGAGTTCTACTCAGCCGCGTACGGCAGTGACGACTTCATGGTCGTCATCAAAGAAGGGCTCAACCTTATTGCCTCGATCCCCGGAGAGAATCTTGGGTCAAGCGGCCCTCTTGCTCCCATCATGGAGAAACTCGGTGTTGAGCGCGGAACGCTTCTTCTGCAGGGGAGTCTTGGGAGGAGACTCCAGGATATCTATCTGCTTGCTGTGTTCCCATCAATCGAGCCTCCGGGTGCACCCGAGTGGTTTCGGTCGGGCGAGATGGCCATCGAACTTACCGGTCAACCTTCGATCGGGCTTGTCGGTGCGTTGACCGTCGCTATTGAAGGTGATGATGTTACCTTCCTGCTGAAAACCAAAGCAAGTCCTTCGGGTCTGATTCTTGCCGGAGGAATGGCTTCGACAGAGGGATGGCAATCTCCGTTTGGGATTGAATGGTTGACGCTTAATCGGGTGATGTTTTTGCTTGGGGTGACGCCTGCCGGAAGCGTACAACTTGGCTTCAATGCAGACATGGTGATAGGGACAAAGGACATCGATGTTGCCGTTCTCGTTGCGATCAGTCCGACAGGCGTTCCGACAAATTTCATGTTCGATGGGGAAAGCGAGGCGGGGTTCGGCCTTGATGATGTCATGGACCTGCACGCCAAGATAGCCGCGGCAAGCGGACAACAGGGAATACCGTTGGACGCCATTCCGCCATTAGGATTGAAAGATGCCAAACTGAAGTTTGCTCCCAAGGATTCACCGGAATTGGGGATCACTCGTGGAATGGCCATCGGTGGCATGTTGTATCTTCGCAGCGGCACATCAACCAAGGAGATTGCCTCGGCATTGCTCGACATCAGTCTGGACGGAATCATCGCGCGGGGCAACATAGCCCCATTCACGTTAGGTCCCGTGAAGCTCGAGCAGGCAACCATGGACCTGACACTCACACGACAGGAGCAGTACTTCATCCTCGCTGGCCGGACCAATCTTGGTTTCATGGACGCTGCCGTTGACATGCACATCAACAAGACCTCGGCGATGTTTGAAACGGAAACAAAGATCTTCAATGTCTTTCAAGCACAATTGAAGGCGAATGCTGCCATCAACATCCTGCAGCCCGCCTTCAACGTTAACGCGAAGATGAAGAACGATTTCAACGAGGCCGTTGCACCGCAGTTGCGACAGGCTATCAAAGATGCAGTCACGCAGAAAAAGAATGCCGCCAAAGCCGAAGCGGATAAAGCGGAACTACAATGGCAGGATGCAGTACGCGCTCGCGACGCCGCGCAAAAGAAATGGGCCGATTTGCCTCTCCTTCCCCGTGACCCGAAAGTAGCCGCGCGCAAAGCCCTGGAAGCTGCCATCGCGAAGGCAGCTCCACTTCGTGTTCAAAAGGAGCTTGCTGAAGGGAAGGAACGGCGGTGGACTTTGGCAAACAACCTGCTTTCCCAGTTTCAACAGCAGGCGGGGTCCGGTAATTTTGTGGTAATACGAAAAGCCGAATTCGAAGCCGACCTCGCCAATTTGAAAACAGGCGCCGTGAAGAAGATGGCGCTGGACGCCAGAGTCGGCAACAGGGATTTTGATCTCGCACTCACAGGCTGGAATTTCAAGAACATGGGGGCAAGCGTGAAAGGCGCCGCCCAGAACATCGCCGACAAGCTGTTTGCATCGTTCCAATAGGAGCCGACCAACGTGAGAATAATTCTGCTTGCTGTCGCATTGCTGATTGTTCCGCCGTTCACCGCTATTTCGCAAACGGGAATCCCTTCTGCGGTGATTCAGGGAGTTCACGGGCAGGCAATCAGTCTGAGCGGCGACATTGGCACGTACGGCGAACTCTACAGTATCTCGGGTCGCGACAGCCGCCGTCCATCGAGCACCGCCCGGCTTTTCTTCCGTCCTACCGTTTCATTCTACGATGCGATGACTGTGTCATTCAATTTTCTTCTTTCAACGGAGGGAAGCTCGCGTTCGGCGACACACCAGGTGAATCAGATCAATCAATTCGGTATTCGACCGCAATGGGGGTGGGGATATGCGAATGCCGGCGACTTCACCGAGTCGTTCACGCCCTACACGCTCAACGGCATCCAAATCCGTGGCGGGGGCGTTGCCATCAATCCGGGTTTGTTCCGGTTCTCGGCCCTCGGAGGTTATTCGCGTCGCGGCGAAGGCGGCGGATTTGATCGGTATTTGTACGGAGGCAAAGTTGGAGTCGGTCGGGATTCTGAATCGTACTTCGATCTCATTTTCGTCCGGACGAGAGACATCCCCTCACGATTTCAAGTATTCTATCCCGATTCCATCCCTCCGCCGGATTCAACACAGATTGGCACCGCAGTCAATCCGTATCAAGAGACTCCTCAGGAGAATCTCGTCGTTGCGCTGGCCGGCGCGTTGAGGATGTTTGACAATGCCCTTTCGTTGAACGGTGAGGTGAGTGGCAGCGCATTCACGCGGGATATGCATTCGACTGCATTCAACAACGAGAAAATTCCATCCATTATCAAAGGACTCTACACACCAAGGCTGAGCAGCAGCGCGGATTATGCATACACGCTCGGCATGAATGTGAACTTATCCCAGCTTGGCTTTCGAGCAGGGTTCCGGCGCATTGGTCCGGGATATAATTCTTTGGGCGTATCTTCGTTGATAACGGACTTGAGTGAAGTCCTGCTTGGTGTGAACGTCCGTTTTCAGCAGTGGGCAACAAGCTTCACCTGGACGCGGCAGAACGATAACCTTCTGAAGCAGAAAATCAACACAACAGTCCGGCAAACGTTCGGTGGAAATTTCAGTGTCAGGCCGCTCAATGAATGGAATGCCGGACTTTTCGTGAATGTACTGACAATGAGAAACTACGCATTCAGCAGTCCCGACTTTCTCTGGTTCACGACATTTAGTATCGGCACCAATCATGGGATCTTCTTCGGCAGGGAGGCGCTTGTGCAGACAGCCGCCGTGAACTACATCTTTCAGAAGTCTGTGGACGACAACCCGATCCGGGCAGGGCATGGATTGGAGTCGCATATAGTAAACCTGAATTCCACGTTCATTCCCTCTCCGGATTGGACGATTGTCCCCGCCGTTGGCATCACTTCATCTCGAGTCGGCCTCACGCCACGCACGACGATCCAAACCTACTCGGTTACACCCCAGTATCGGGCATTGGAAAACGCATTGGCTATTTCGCTGACAATCGGGCTCACCTCTTCCACATCCGTGAGTTCACTGCTTGTCAATACAACAGCGAGTTACCGCGTGTCCCCTTCTAATACGATCACTCTCGTTCTCAGACGGATGGGATTCAGCTCTGAGGAGCCTGTGACGGGAAACTATAACGAGTATGTTGCAAGCCTTACGGTGTCGCAAAAGTTGTAGGCAGCACTTCAGATTGCCTCAAGAGAATTTCAGTCGGATTCCTGATCTACTCCCACTCAATCGTCGCGGGCGGCTTCGAGCTGATGTCGTACACAACGCGGTTGATGCCCCGGACTTCGTTTGTGATGCGTGAGGATATTTTGGCGAGAACATCATGCGGCATCCGGAACCAATCCGCCGTCATTCCGTCAACACTGGCTACAGAACGGATCGCGACCGTATACTCGTATGTTCGTCCGTCTCCCATCACCCCGACGCTTCTTACGGGCAGGAGAACGACAAATCCCTGCCAAATGTCACGATACAGGCCGGCTCTTTTCACCTCTTCTACAAAGATTGCATCGGCTTCGCGCAGAAGAGCAAGGCGTTCTTTCGTGATCTCTCCCAAAACGCGAACCGCAAGTCCCGGACCCGGGAACGGATGCCGCCAGATCAACTCATCCGACAAGCCGAGTTCGTGCCCTACTGCCCGGACTTCGTCTTTGAACAATTCACGGAACGGCTCGATGAGTTTCAGATTCATCTTCTCCGGCAAACCGCCGACGTTGTGATGGGTTTTGATCGTGACGGAAGGGCCTTTGAATGAGACGGACTCAATCACGTCGGGGTACAATGTTCCTTGACAAAGATAATCCACTTGTCCGATCTTCTTTGCTTCCTGCTCAAACACATCGATGAACAGCTTGCCGATGATTTTCCGTTTCTTTTCCGGATCGGTGACGCCGGCGAGTTCATCCAGAAACACATCCGTCGCATCAACATAGTCGAGGTTCATGTGGAAGTTGTCGCGGAAGGTCTGCACAACCTGCTCACTCTCCCCTTTCCGCATCAGGCCGTTGTCGATGTGAATGCAGTAGAGCTGGTCGCCGATGGCCTTGTGGAGAAGAACGGCCGCAACCGATGAATCAACGCCGCCGCTGAGGGCACAAATTACTCTTCCGGTTCCGACTCTCTTCCTGATGTCATCAACCGTATTCTGAATGAAGGAAGTTGAACTCCACCCTCCCCTGCATTGACAAACCTTGTAGAGAAAGTTCTTGAGAATCTGCTTTCCGTTCGGGGTATGAACGACTTCGGGATGAAACTGAATTCCGTAAATCTTCCTCTGCGGATCTTTGATGGCGCAGATGGGCGAGTTGCTTGTGTGCGCCATCGGCTGAAACCCCGGCGGCATGCGTGTCAAATGGTCGCCGTGGCTCATCCAGACTCTCGTTGTTGTTCCATTCCCTTCAAATCCATCGAACAAATCCGAAGTATCGTCAATTGTCAAGTCTGCGTGGCCGTATTCGCGTTTCGCCGCTTTGTCCACCTCGCCGCCGAGTTGATAGGCCATTAACTGCAAGCCGAAACAAATTCCCAGCACAGGAATACCCATCTCGAATATTTGCGGTGTGGAAATGGGAGCCCCCTCCTCGTAGGCGCTGTGTGGACTGCCGGAGAGAATAATTCCTTTGGGATTCAGAGACCGGATTTTTTCAAGAGAGATGTTGAAGGGATGTAGTTCGGAATACACACCCAACTCGCGCACTCGACGGGCAATCAGTTGTGTGTATTGGGAACCGTAATCGAGGATGAGGATGAGTTCTTCGTGAGTCATGATGATGTGAAAAATGTTGCAGAAATATAGGAAAAGAAGCCATTTCCTCCAACATGCGTCTCTAACGGAATCGCCTTTCCTGCAAATTAATTTTGTTGCACGACGCCATCACTGAAACCTCTGCAGAGCAGCATCGTATCGAAACATGCAACTCAACATATCCATTCATGGAGGTCATTATGAAAACCATACACGCTCTGTGTGTGGCACTGGTCATAATGATACCCGCCCTGGTCAGGGCCTCAGATCCACCCGCCGCACCGCGATTTACCAATGCGACGATCGAACAAACCGAGCAAAGCATGGTGCAGGGTATTACTTACAACAATCCCTACATGACCGCAACAATTGCCTTTACCGTTCGTGACCTGAAGGGGTTGTATCCCGAACATTCCTTCACGCCGTTGATCATTCCGTTAATGGGCGTGCTGAAAAATGAGGATGCCCCTGCATTCGCCCGGACTGCGGCGGCAATTGCCTTGCACGATTTGCGTTCGTCCCGCGGCGACTACGCCATCGCACAAGCGGCAATCTTCACTTCGTCCGAGAAAGTGAAAACTGTCTGTTCGTGGCTCCGGTATTACCGTCTGATCGAGAAACACCCTGAACTGGCAGCAGTGTCGTCACCCGATCTGTTCAGCCATGTTATTCCTGTTCCATTGCCGGAGAATATGATCGAGTAGCCTCTCTCACATACTCACTCATCGTCGCAAGGCTGATTGATTCTTGTTCAAAGATGGCGTACCTTTCAGCCGACGAATGATGAGTTCTTTGTCAACCCGCGCAGCTACTACTCAGGAAGCGTGGGTTTTTCTTATCCCCAAGGTGAACGGCGAGAGGGGCCAACATGGCGAATATCAGAGCGAAACAAGGAGTTATCGGAATTCTTACTGGCGGAGGCGATGTGCCCGGATTGAATCCGGCCATTCGTGCCGTCACGATTCGCGCTTTGCGTGAAGGATATCAGGTTATCGGAATACGCAGGGGGTGGGCAGGGGCCGTCGAAATCATCCGCGACAAGAATGCCGACAATAGCGACAACTACCAGGTTCTTACCGAAGAGATTGTTAACAAAGCGGGCCGGACGGGAGGTACATTCCTCCATACGTCGCGTACACGTCCGAGCAGCGTGAAGAAATCACAGGTTCCGCTTCATCTCCGCGAAACCTATGCCGCCGATTCGAATGATCTGACTCCCGAGGTTCTCAAGAATCTTGACTACCTCGGGATTGATTATCTGATTCCGATAGGCGGGGATGATACGCTCAGCTACGGCGTGCATCTCTACAAGCAGGGAGTGAAAGTCATCGCCATCCCGAAAACGATGGATAACGATGTGCCGGGCACGGATTATTGCATCGGCTTCAGCACGTGCGTAACGAGAACCATTCACATGACCAACAGTCTGCGTACATCGGCAGGCTCGCATGAACGGCTGCTTGTGATGGAAGTGTTCGGACGATACGCCGGATACACTGCGATGGTTCCGACAATGGCAGGGGCGGCAAACCGTTGCGTTATTCCCGAATACAAGTTTAACATCGAACGGCTGGCGGAATTGATGGTGTACGACCGGAACCGGAACCCGAGCAAATACGCCGTTGTGCTTGTATCCGAGGGGGCGATGTTTGAAGGCGGGGAAATGGTGTTTCAGGATTCGCGTACCGATGCATACGGGCACGCGAAGTTGGGAGGCATTGGCGACCTCGTGTCCCAGCAGCTCGAGTTGCTTTCACCAAAGTTCAACAACGGGAAAACCATCCATATTATCAACCAGAAACTCGGCTATCTCGTCCGCGGCGGTGACCCCGATGCAATTGACTCGATAGTACCGATGGCGTATGGTAATCTTGCACTCGACCTCGCCCTGAAAGGTGTGCACGGCCGTCTTGTTGTTCTGAAAAACGGCCGTTACGACAACATGCCGCTCGACGTCGTGACAAGCACGAAGAAAGTCGTGAACGTGAAGGAACACTACAACACCGAACGACTTCGCCCTCACTACAAGAGCTTCGAGATGAAGCCTCTATTCCTTACAACAAGCGAGTGGTAAAATAGAACTTCGACCGGGCAGCGGAACAACAAACGCTGCCCGCGAAGTTCCATTCGAACATCCCTCAGAAAAAATTCTCCAAAAAAATTTCCGTACAAGAAACCTGACGGAACTTGACCCTCCGAAGTGATGTTCAAGTCTCGTGCTGCACAACGTACAAAACGTACATAGTGCAAGAGACGACAGTTCTTTCACATAATAATCATGGAGGGTTTGATGTTTCGCAAGAAGTTTTTCCTGCCGATGGTTGCCGCTTTGGCAACGATGCTGGTGGTTGCCGGCTGCAAAAAAGACGACGATACCATTACACCAACGCCCGCAGGCTCGGCCCAGATAAAGGCCGTTCATGCATCACCGAACGCCCCTGCAGTTGACATTCTGGTCGATGGCAACCTTGTGCGCTCAGGACTTACGTTCCCGGCTAACACGGGATACGCCCAGGTCACAGCCGGCACACGCAACATCAAGGTTCGCGTCAGCGGCACCTCGACCATTGCAATCGATGCAAATGTGCCGTTCTCTGAGAACACATTTACCAGCGTCTTTGCGGTTGACTCAGTTTCGAAAATTTCGACGGTTGTTCTGAACGACAATCTCACATCCCCTGCGGCAGGCAAGGCGCATGTCCGTTTTGTGCATCTCTCCCCCAATGCACCTGCAGTTGATATCGCGTTGCAGGGGGGCGCTGTTGTGTTCGCAAATACGTCGTTCAAAGGCTTCAAGGATTTCCCTCCGCTCGATGCCGGCACGTATGACCTTGAAGTCCGTGTAGCCGGAACTCAAACCGTAGTCCTGCCGCTGAACGGAATTGTGCTGAAGGCAGGCGAGATCTACACTGTCTTTGCTCGTGGATTTGTTGGAGGAACTGGAGCCCAGGCATTGGGTGCCGAAATCATTGTGAACAAAGCTGTGCCCGGCGCCCCGACAGTAGGCAACGGACGCGTGCTTGTTGCTCATGCTTCGCCTGATGCGCCGGGAGTTGATCTCCTCGTAGCGAACGCCATTGCCGGTAGCAACCTCACTTTCCCCAACAATACCGGATATCTGAATGTTGCCGGCGGTGCACGCGGCGTGAAGGTTAACGTCACAGGTACGTCAACAACTGTCATCAACGCGAACCTGCCGATTGCGGCAAATGCAAACTATTCCGTTTTCGCAATTGACTCGGTTGCAAAGCTCTCAACCCTCGTGCTGACGGATGATTTGACTGCACCTGCGGCGGGAAAAGCACATGTCCGTTTCGTGCATCTTTCGCCCAACGCACCGGCAGTTGACGTTGCGGTGACGGGCGGACCGGTGGTATTCGGTAACAGGGCATTCAAGCAGTTCACCAACTTCACGCCGCTTGATGCAGGGACGTACAATCTGGAAGTCCGGGTGGCAGGAACTGCAACAGTAGTGTTGCCGTTGCCCGGAATTGCTTTGCAAGCAGGAAAGATTTACACAGTGTTTGCGAGAGGATTTGTGGGTGGGACGGGAGCGCAGGCTCTCGGCGCACAGATTATCGAGAACAACTGATGACATCGTAGGGAGGCCGCCGTTCGCGATTGCGGCGGCTTCTCTACGTTATTGTTTTCAGAATTACTTTCACCCCTTCTTCAAACTCATCACGCCGCTGCAGCAGACTCAGAACAAGATATCCTTCTTGCTGAAACTCAAAGAAGTAACCCGGGAAAACGTACACACCGGACTCTTCAAGCAACTCAAGAGCCCATTCCTCCTCCGATTTCGTCGTTGGAATTCTAAGAATTGCGTACCATCCCCCTTCGGTCGAAAGAAGCGATATAAGCGGATTAGCTGGAAGGGATTGTTTGAGGAACGTTAGATTCTGTTCGATACGAAGAACTATCTGCTCCCCGACTTTTTTCCCCGCCGACAAAAGCTTCGGCAGTCCGACTTGAACGGGAGTATTTACCGAAAGAAATGTATCGCTGATGATTTCGAGACGATGCAGCGCTTCTGTTTTCACCTCATCCCTACCGCTTACAACAATCCACCCCAATTTCAATTGCGGGAAGCCGCATGACTTGGAAATTCCGTTCAGTGTGAAGGTCAGTACCTCACTGTTCGCGGCAGTGGAACCAACTCTTCTGTCATCTTCTCCAAAACCATAATCGGCAAAAACTTCGTCAACAATAAGTGCAAGATGATGTTGACGGGCGATGTTGTTCAGCGACTGCAGTTCATCCTTCTTCAGAAACATTCCCGTCGGATTGTGTGGACTTACAACGACGATTGCTTTTGTGGCTGGAGAAACAGCCCTTCTCACGGAATCAAGATCAATATGCCATTCGCCGTCGTAGCCGAGATGGTAATTGCTAACCCGAACGTCGTTCAACTGCGCAAGATATTCGAACAGCGGATACGACGGAACAGGAACAAGTACGCTATCTCCTGCTTCACATAAGAGTGTAAAGAGAAATGAGTACGCCTCGCTCGTACTTGCAGTCAGCACAATGGCTGATGGCGCGACGGTTATTCCCCTCCCGGCATAGTATGATGTAACTGCCTCTCTTGCAGAGGGCATGCCGAGTGGGTCAGGCGTGTAATGCAGGGACGAGTCTTGCGAAAGTGCCGAGAGAATTTCCGTTGTCGGATACTCAAAGCCTGCCTCAGTCGGATTGGAGAGAGTGAGATCAATGACGGGCTTGCCGCTTCTGTGGCGTTCGTCCAGAAGCAGGGAGAGTCGGTTGCGTTGCCGGTGCCAATTTGTGCGGGATGAGAACATGAAACAGAATAGCAAAATCCGCCAACAGAATCACTATTGGGCACTTTTGCCGCCAGCGAAATCGCTGCCCGGCGGTTCTTCTTGCATTTCGCGATGAACGAACGTATCTTTTGTCAGGCAGTACATCCAATCCCCATAAACCGGCTGCCTCCTTTCACACCATCACAAAGGCCGGCAGCAGTAACGCATCGCCAATTTCTGACGGAGGTTCCTATGGCATGCAAGCTGTTTTCTTTCCGACATGTTCTTCTCTTCTCAGTTCTTTCATTCTCTGTAGTACCCCGAGCCCTTGGCCAGGAGCAGACAAACAGTCCGCCCGCTGAAACGAGTGCGGACACTTCCCTTTCCGTTTTTCCGGGAACCGTTCACTCCTACACATCAAAACAGTTGATGCGCTATCCGTTTCGAGGGTTGCAGAACTATCTCTCCCTTGCGCCGGGAGTCGTGTTGCAGGACGGGTCGTTGCATGTGAGGGGCAATCGAAGAAACGATCTCGGCTACTCACTCAACGGCACATCTATAACAAACCGCTTCACGGGACTCGAAGGCGTGCAGGTGATTCCCGAAGCGATGGCGCGCATTGATCTGTATTCGGGAGGCGGATTGATGTCCGACGGATTTTCCGGTGCGGGCATTCTTCACACAACGATGAAAACGGGAGGAGATGAGTTCCGCGTTGCGGCGAAATATCTGACGGATGATTTTGCCAAGCCGGGCAAGGAGTTTCTCGGAACGTCGTCGTACGGATTTCGAACCGGAGTATTGACTGCCGAAGGGCCGGTTCCGGGCATTGATGATCTTCGCTTCTTTGTCGCAGGCGAACATCATTACATGCGCAATCGCAGGCCGATGTGGCTGACGCCGTTTTCGTTTCAATTGGAGAACGACATATTTTCCGCCAACCCGGGCATAGCATTACCTTACCCGGTAGCCTTTTCCTCCAATTATGTTCCGAACAGTTGGACGGAAAGCAATACCGTACAGGGAACACTGACATACGAATGGGAGCCGCTGACGTTCCACTTTACCGGCAGTTATCAAAAGCGGGCACAAACCCAAGGCGGTGAATGGCCTGCGGCGCTTACCCGCTTCTTCAACCAGAAGCGAACGCCCACGCTCGAAAATGAAACGTCGTTCTTCCGGCTGCACGCCACACACAAAGTCTTCGATAATTTCTCATACGAGTTGACTGCCGCTCACCAACGGTACTCGAGCGAAACACTCGATCCCGACTTCGGCTCGGATTGGCAATCGTACCAGGACAGCTCGAAGAATGCGCAGAAAGGGTACACGGGATTCTTGACATACTGGCGCGGACCGCTCCAGTATTCGGTAATCGACTTCTTCCGTCTCAACCACCCTAATGCACCAAATAACACCTTCACGAAAAGCAGTCAGCAGGCGTGGACTTTCTCAGGCAAAGCCACCTACTCGCCTCTTGACAATCTTACTCTTCATTTCGGAGGAGAGGTTGAGGAATGGACGATACGTTTTTTTGACATTAGAGATATCCAGCAAACCATGATCTATCTTTATGGAGAATATGGTCAACACCCGCGTGCATTTACATCAGATTTCGAAAAGAGGGTGCTTGTTGCCCAACGGGGAAGGATCAACCACTACGGATTTGACGTTGACGGCAACAGCGTCGATGATGGCTTCGACTCACCGCGTAAGCCGGTGATTGCCTCCGGGTTTTTCCAGGGGACTCTGCGCTATGAGGATTTGATTATCGATCTGGGTCTTCGGGTGGAATCCTACAACATCAAGCAGAAGACGTTTGAGGATTTCACCTGGGAGGTTTTTGATAACCGGTTTGAAGTTCTCGATGAAACAAAACTCACAGACATGCCGAGCTCGACAGTTATTCTCCCCCGGCTCGGGCTCTCGTATCCTGTTTCAGCTTCAACGGTTTTGTTCGGATCATACGGTGAAACTGCACAGTTGCCGCCGCTCAATCTGATTTATGCCGGTAACACATACTTGAGCCGCACACTTTCCTTGACCTCACGCGGACAGGCATTTCTCCCTCCCTACACAACATCGCTCAAGCCCGAACGGACGGCGCATATTGAAGCAGGGTTGAGGCAACGTTTGCCGTACGGCATTCTGCTGAACGCAACAGTTTTTCTCAAATCTATTCGCGATCAGCTTGCCTACGCACGTTCATGGACGGACGACACGGGGGGATTTACAACTTGGAAGAACAGAGATGAAGCCTCGGTAAAGGGACTTGAGTTTGCTCTAACCCTCACCCGAAAGAGCGGCTTTTCGGCACAGCTTTTCTACACACTTTCTTCTGCAACAGGAACAGGCTCCGACCCGCGCTCACGGGCAGGCAGAGTGGAACAGCGCATCGCCGAGGATTTCCTCTTCTCGCCGCTCGATTTCAATCAAACACACAAGGCAACCCTGTTTCTCGACTACGTCGTGCCGCAAGAAACGCATCCGGTTCTCGATGGACTGGGGTTGCATTGTATTCTTCACTACAGCAGCGGGCACAACTACACAAAACTACGTGATAACCTGTCCGGCTCATGGACACCATGGAATCTCGGTGTTTTAGACTTCGTTGACCCTCGCGGTGCTTCTCCCGCGGAACCTCTCAACAATTCGAACACCCCGCCAGTATTCAATGTTGATGCACGGTTGAGCAAGCATTTCCGGGCAGGGGGACTCGATATAACCGTATTCGTCAATGTACTCAACCTGTTCAACAACCAGCACGTTCTGAATGTGTATTCTCTAACAGGAAGCCCGCAGGATGATGGCGTGCTGACAAGTTTGCGTACACAAGGCTTTACGAGTACACCGAACTACGAAGCCTTCTACCGTGCGATCAATCTGCAAAACCGCTGGGCGTACATGGGCGCAACGGGAAACGACTTGTACGGCACGCCGCGGCAAATACGTGTGGGGCTGAATGTAAGTTATTGAGTAATGCCACAGAGGCACAGAGATGTATGAAGTATGCACGGGCGTCACGGACCACTCCGTGACGCAAACAATGCCATGTAGACCTGATTCCTGTCACGGTATGGACCGCGACACTCCGGAAAATTCTCCGTGTCTCTGCGTCTCCGTGGCCAACAAAAGGAGAAGATACCTATGAAGAGATTGCTACTACTACCCGCTTTGACATATTCCCTGTTCTTCTCAACTCTTGCCCAACATCCGGGCAAAGAGTTACCGCAGGGAATGGTCTCGCCGCAGCAAACCGCGGCCGGCCCGAACTATCAAATCCTCAACATCAACAACATCACGACGTGGATGCGGCGTGATGGCCAATCCAACCATTCATGACCGGCTGGGATGGAGCAATCTATCCCAACGGAACGGCTCCGGTCGTATATCAGGACGGACTGCTCTGGGCCGCCAAAGTATTTCTTGATGCGGGGTATACCGTTCCCCCTGACAGCCAGCTTATCAGAGTCGGAGGGCAAACCTACAACGTCGGCACGCAGGCTGGATGGGTGACGGGACTTGGGGCTAACGCTGTTCCGGTTAGCCCCACCGACCCGGCGGTACGCATCTACCGGATTCGACGCGACTACCGACAAATGTTCTACCAGGAAGATCTACGCGACGCTGCCGAATTCTATGAGATACCATTTGAAAACGTAACCTACACAAATCACATCGCCCCTTTGAAGGCACAATATGAGGAAGACTGGAACACGTGGCCCGTTGACCGCGGTGCGCCCTACATCGAGCGAAACGGAATTCCCGGATTTCAAAGGCCGCCTTCAGGGCTGTACCCCGAAGACCTGATTGCAGGTAACTATGACGAACCCGGCATCGCCGGCGGACCCGGCTCGCAGCCTGCCGATCAGGTAATCTGGACTGTGTTCAACGATCTCAACCCGGCATGGACGCTGGGATTGTACGGATCGTTGCCGCTGGGACTCGAGGTACAGACAACATTGTGGGGATACAAACGAACCGACGGCTTGGGGCACACCTACTTCAAGCGGTACCGACTCATCAACAAGGGCGGCGTTGATATCGGCGGCGGAGCGAAAGGTTCGTTCTGGATTGACAGCCTCTTCCTTGGAGTATTCACTGATACCGATCTCGGCTCCTTTAGTGATGATCTCCTCGGTTGCGTGCCTGAGCTCAACCTCGGCTATACATACAACTCACGGTCTATTGATCAACTCTTCCAACCATTCAACATCCCGGCGCCTGCATTGGGTTATGCCATTGTCCAAGGTCCGATCGTACAAGGGAGCGCCTCCGACTCTGCCATTTTTGACTTCCGGTGGATTCGGGGGAAGATGAATCTCGGACTGACCTCTTATTCACCAAAATTCACTGGGACGGGCTTTAGCGATCCACCATTTACTCGCGACGGGGCACTGCGTTGGTGGCGATGGATACAGGGATATCTTCCAGATCCGTCTACTACTCCTTTGAGACTTTACCCATTCCCGCCGGGCATGCCGCAGACGAAGTTTCCCTTTTCCGGCGACCCGATCACGCGAACAGGCTTCATCGACGGGTTAATGACAGTCTACTCCGGCTATCCCGGTGACCGCCGCTTCACCATCAGTACGGGGCCGATACGTCTCGCCCCCGCCGACACACAGGAAGTCATCTACGCAATCGTCGGCGGCCTGGGCGCCGACCATCTCACCAGCATCAGCGCAATGAAGTACCATCTGCGCTCGGCACGAGCTGCGGCAAGTCAATTGTTTGCAGTCTCAGTGCCACCGCCGCAACCGACCGTGAAGGCAATTGAGTTGGATCAGGAGATTGTGTTAGACTGGGGTTCTGATTTGCAGAAGGTAAAGAACGTGGAAGAGTTTGTGGGAAGAGGCGGGTACTTGTTCGAGGGATACAACATCTATCAACTTCCTGCGGCCAATTCTACGCTTGCGGATGCCGTCCGGATTGCGACGTTCGATGTAGTGAATGGCGTCGCCAACATCATTGATGAAGTATTCGATTACAACTCCGGCCTCGTTGTTCCCACAATCGTTCAGCACGGCACCGACTCCGGCGTGCAGCGGTATCTTAGCATCAAGAAGAATTTCGTGCATGAACCCTACAACCGTCCCCCGTTGCGAAACGGAACGGCGTACTATTTTGCCGTCACGGCGTACAACTACTCAAACAGGCCCGACGCAGCGCCGAAGTCGCTCGAATCTTCCCCAACTATTCTGACGGCAAAGCCGCGAAAGCCCTTCGGCACGGCGCTGCATACGCAGCACGGCGATACACTCAACGCGACGCATTCCGGCGGCAACAGCGACGGGAAAGTCATCCCGATAATCGTGAACCCGCTTGCAGGTACCGGACACACGTATGAGGTACGATTTGATGCTGTGGGAAATGCCGTTACGTGGAAACTCCGCAACGCAACAAAGGACACCATCCTGTTCAGCGGCAAGACGAATCAAAGCGGTGACAGGAACTACGACATTGTTGACGGAGGCATCTATCTCCAAGTCATCGGCCCGCCGCCGGGGATGAGGGATTGGGCGGTACCATCGGGAGAACGGCGTTTTACTTTTGCCTACTCGAACATGGGGTTTGAAGGATTCAACGGCACCATCGGGTGGAACGAACCGGGCTACTATTTCGGCTCCCTGCCCGATAGAACAGTACAAGCACATCAACTTACCAACGTGCTGATCAAACTTGCTGCGGCAGGTTCCGGAACTGCGGGAAACGGGCTCGACATGTACGGTGGCTGGAATGAGAACAACCCCGGCCCCGACACGAATTTCTCTTATGGGTACCGATACCTGCGGGGGGCTACATCCCCACCTGCGCGTCCTGAGTTCGCCCCCTACATCGTGAATCCCACGGCCGGATATGCTTACCAGGATTACAAGCGCGGTGTCCCTCTCTCTGCGTGGAACATTGATGCAAATCCTCCTGTGCGACTCGCCGTTGGATTCCTGGAAAGCAATATCCTGCAAGGTCTTGTCGACGGCAAATGGTGGCCCCCCCTTAACAGTCAGAATGGAGCAAGCGGCACAACTCCGCGGGAATGGCTATTCATCCTGAACGCGCCGTACACAGGCTCAACACCCGATCCGGCATTCCAGATAGACATTCTCGGCAATAGATACCCCGTCATGTGGTGGCTCGCGATCACACGCCGGACCGAGGCGAGTTTCGCCTCGGGAGATCAATTCCTCATCTACGCCAATCATGCAAACGGCCCGGATGACGTGTTTGAGTACACAGTCCCCGCACCGCAATCGAGCCCCGAAATCAAGAAAGCAAGCGCTGAACATGTCGGCGTGTTTCCCAATCCGTACTATGCGGGACAAGCGGACGGGGCCGCCACAACCGGAAGGTTCGTCACGTTCAACAACCTGCCGCCGAAAGCAACCATCCGCGTTTTCAATCTGGCGGGACATGCGGTGCGGACATTACGAAAAGACAACGAGTCACAATTTCTTGAGTGGGATTTGACGAACGAACACTCATACATTGTCGGCAGCGGCATGTATATTTGTTACGTTGAGATGCCGGAAATCGGCACAACGAAAATCCTGAAGCTTGCGGTGATACAGGGAAGTCAACTTCCCGCCGTACGGTAACTCCCGAAAGGAGATGTGAGACCGCAACACTATGGAAACGTGAGCTACAGAAGACAGCCACAGAGGCACAGAGACACAGAGATGTATGAAGTATGCACGGGCGTCACGGACCACTCCGTGACGCAAACAATGCCAACAAGCATGGTTTCGTGTTGCGGTATGGACCGTGACATCCCGGGAAAAAGATAGCCACAGAGGCACAGAGACACAGAGATGTATGAAGTATGCACGGGCGTCACGGACGACTCCGTGACGCAAACAATGCCATGTAGAACTGATTCCTGTCACGATATGGATCGCGACACTCCGGAAAATACTCTGCGTCTCTGTGTCTCCGTGGCCAACAAAAGGAGAAGATGCCTATGAAGAGATTGCTACTACTACCCGCGTTGACATATTCCCTGTTCTTCTCAACTCTTGCTCAACATCCGGGCAAGGAGTTGCCACAGGGGATTGTTTCGCCGCAGCAAACCGCGGCAGGCCCGAGCTACCAACTTCTCAACATCAACAACATTACGACATGGGCAAGGAGAGACGGTCAATCCAATCACTCGCCCACCGGCGATGATGGATGCTATTTCCCCCGCGGCACACGCTGGGTAATTTACCAGGACGGAATTCTGTGGGGAGGAATCCCCTACTACGACTCGGCGTACACAAGCTGGCCTACGCAACGGATTCGGGTCGGAGGATCGAGCTACAACATTGGCACACAGGCGGGAAGAGTCATCGGCTTCGGCTCCACCGCCCTGCCGTCTAACCCGCAAGACCCTGCCGTGCGAGTGTACCGCATCAGGCGTGATTATGCCCGCATGACACAGGCCGAATTGCTGCGCGATGCATCGGAGTCTTTTGAGATATTGTTGGCAGATGTCACTCCTTCTCATATCGAGCAGATCCGTGGGGCATACGAAACGGATTGGCGCGAGTGGCCCGTGGAGTTCGGCGCGCCATACATCGAGCGGAACGGCGTTCCCGGCTATCAACCTCCCCCGCCCTTCTCTGCCACGTTTACCGTGCTTGACCTGATCAACGGAAACTACGACGAGCCGGGATTTGCCGGAATTGATAACCGCATTCCCGCTGACCAGGTGTTGTGGACTGTGTGCAATGACTTGAATCGAAATCTGACATTGAGTGTTTACGGGTCTGAACCACTCGGCCTCGAGAATCAAATCCTCGTCTGGGGCTACAAGCGAACAGACGGATTGCGAAATGCCTACTTCAAGAGAATCCGCCTCATCAACAAAGGAGGAGTGGATGTTGGTGGAGGACAGAAGGGAGTGTACTGGTTAGACAGCGTGTTCGTCTCACAATGGTCGGATATTGACATCGGTTCATTCGGAGATGATCTTGTCGGATGCGACACGCTCTTGCAGCTCGGATTCGGTTACAACGGCAATCCGATTGACTTGGAGTTTCGCAAATTCAATCTCCCCCCTCCTTCAGTCGGGTATGTTCTGCTGCAAGGCCCGATTGTTCCGGGCGGTGCGACCGACACTGCCACATTCAACTTCACGCGAAGGCCCTTCGCAAGAAATCTTCCGATGACTTCGTTTGCCTGGTACGGCGCAGGCAGCAGCATAAGTGATCCCCCATTCAGCTACGAAGGAGCGTTGCGGATGTGGAAGGTCTTCAACGGCTACATTCCCAATGCATCAACCGCCGCTTGGCAACTCTACCCTCATCCTCCGGGAATAACGCCCGGCAAGTTCTCTCTCTCGGGAGATCCTGTCCGCCAAACGGGATTTCTTGATGGATTGGGTGTTGCCTATTCGTTCCCGCCGGGTCCGCGTAGCATCCATGTCAATGCCGGGCCGTTCAGGATGGCGCCGGGGGATACGCAGGAGGTGTTCGTTGCAACTGTTGCGGGGATTGGTGCTGACAGGCTTTCAAGCGTCGGGGTGATGAAGAGTAACGCCCGATACGCACGAGAAGCGGCACGCAGAATGTTCGCTACGCCGAAACCTCCTGCCGAACCGATCGTCAAGGTCTCGGAATTGGACGGGGAGATTGTTCTTGATTGGGGCTCGCAGCTCGAAAAAGTGGAAGAAACGGAAAGCCCGACAGCCGTGCCGGGGTATGAGTTTGAAGGATACAACGTCTATCAACTCCCCTCCGATTCTGCTACGCTTGCGGATGGTGTGAAGATTGCCGTGTTTGACCGCATCAACGGCATCCGGCACATTTACGACGAGATGCCCGACCCGCAAACCGGCCTGCCGATACAAATCCTTGTGCAGCACGGGTTCGACACAGGCGTCCGGCGAAGCATTCGTATCGCCACCGATTCCCTGCACGGCGGCAGATTGCGGAACGGAACGAGGTACTACTTTTCTGTCACTGCCTACAACTACTCGCCTTCGACTGACGCTATTCCGAAATCACTCGAATCCCAACTCAACATACTAACCGTACAACCTCGCATTCCTTTCGGGGTTCAGCTCGGGGCAAAGTTCGGGGATACGCTGCGTGTTACTCACACAAGCGGAAGAAGTGACGGACACGTGTTCCCCATCGTGATTGATCCGCTGACGGGCACGGGGCACGAGTATGAAGTTCGCTTTGACACAAGCGGCGAGTCAACAAGCTGGCGGTTGATCAACACAACAACCAATACCACTGTCATCGCGCAGCAGGCGAATCAGGGAAACTTGGAGGAGTTCAAGAATCTCGAAGGGGGCGTCTTGCTGCAGGTTATTGGTCCTCCCGGTGGCATGCGCGACTGGAGTGTTCCAAGTGGAGAGAGGCGAATAACCTTCGCCGACGCCAACATGGGATTCGAGGGATTTGAAGGTTCTATCGGCTGGAACGAACCGGCATTCTTCTTCGGGAACATCTCACGCCGGACGACAAGAGATTTTGAGATCAGAAATGTGTTGATCAGACTTGCCGCCGCAAACTCTTCCACAATACGAAATCCTGACGCAGGCGACAATCCTTACGGCGGTTGGAATGAGAACAATCCGGGCTCCGACGAGAACTTCTCGTATGCTTACCGCTACCTTGCGGGGGCAGCGAACCCGGCGGCTCGCCCCGAGTTTGCGCCGTACGTCGTCAACCCGTCACCCGGCTTCGCCTATCAGGATTACAAGCGTGGCGTTCCTCTCTCGGCGTGGAACCTCGAAACCAATCCGCCAACTCGTCTCGCAATCGGACACCTTGAGAACAACATTGCATCAGGTTTGGTGGACGGCAAATGGTGGCCTCCCTCAAACGGCACCGGAATCAGAAACGACACATCAGCGAGGAGTCCGTTAGAGTGGCTGTTTGTTTTCAACATGCCATATACCGGAAGCACGCCTGATCCGTCTCTTCAACACGACATCCTGAACAATCCGACACCCGTCATGTGGTGGATTGTGGCAAACCGGCGGGCGAATACCAATTTCAGCGAGGGAGATGAATTCCTCATTTTAGCAAACCATCCGAATGCAGCGGATGATGTATTCAGGTACATGGTTCCTGCACCCGAATCTAATTTGGAAACCAAAAAAGCAAGCGCACAGCGAGTGGGGGTTTTTCCCAATCCCTACTACGCCGGTCAGACTGACGGCAGCGTGATGCGGGGAAGGTTCGTCACGTTCAACAATCTGCCGCCGAAAGCGACCGTCCGCATTTTCAATCTTGCGGGACAAGCCGTGCGGACATTGAGGAAGGAAAACGAATCACAGTTTCTTGAGTGGGATTTGAAGAACGAGAATTCCTGGCTCGTCGCAAGCGGAATGTATTTGTGCTATGTTGAGATGCCGGAAATTGGAGAGACGAAAGTGTTGAAGCTTGCGGTGATTCAGGGAGACTTCATTCCGAGCGTGAAGTAGCAGCATATCGCCGCAGGTCTTGGACACGGCGGAACCTTGTCCCTACAATTCCGCGGTAGGGACACGCTTCCGGCGTGTCCTCGTTGCTAAATCTGACGAGTCTCCTGAGAGAACAAAAGGCCGGTGAGTTCGCCTCACCGACCTTTTCGTTTTAGTCAGGTCTTGTTCTACTTCCGATGGAATGCGTGCCCGCGTTCCTTGTGAAGAAACTTGTGCAGCACATCTTCCAGATCGGGCTTCGTTTTCTCATCGAGAGAATATGCCACACGTGTACTCGGCTTCTTGATCTTGATGATCCGCCGCAAATCTATCGGCGTGCCGATAATGACTGAATCACACGGAACCTGATTGATTGTCGTTTCAAGATCCTTCACCTGTTTGTCGCCGTAACCCATTGCAGGCAAGAGAGTTCCCGTTTTCGGATACTTCTCGTATGTTGCGGCAATCGACTTCACAGCATACGGCCTCGGATCGACAATCTCGCGGGCGCCAAACCGCTTCGCCGCGAGCATACCGGCACCGTACACCATCTCGCCGTGCGTCAATGTCGGGCCGTCTTCAACCACAAGCACTTTCTTTCCGCGGATTACCTCCTCATTCTCAACATCAATCTTCGAGTTCGCCTGAATCACCGTTGCGTGCGGATTGACAGATACCGCGTTCTTGAGAACCGTCGCAATATTTTCCGGTTCGGCTGAATCAACCTTGTTCACGACAATTACATCTGCAAGACGCACATTGGCTGCACCCGGATAGTAGGTCAGCTCATGCCCAGGTCGATGCGGATCAACAACCGTGATGGTGAGATCGGGTTTATAGAACGGCATATCGTTATTCCCGCCATCCCATACAATAATGTCGGCCTCTTTTTCCGCCTGCCGCAGAATCGCCTCATAATCCACTCCCGCGTAAATGATTCCGCCTTCGACGATGTGCGGCTCGTATTCCTCCATCTCCTCGACCGTACATTTGTGTTTCTTCAGGTCGGCAATCGAAGCGTAGCGTTGTACCTTTTGCTTCACGAGATCGCCGTACGGCATCGGATGGCGGACAGCAACAACCCGTTTGCCCTGCGAACGAAGGTACGTGCACACTTTGCGTGACGTCTGGCTCTTCCCCGATCCCGTGCGTACAGCAACAATGGCAACCACCGGCACTTTGGACTTGAGCATGGTATCGCGGGCACCGAGCACTTTGAAATGCGCGCCGCAGGCCATCACCAGCGAAGCCTTTTCCATCACATAGTTGTGAGAAACATCGGAATACGAGAACACCACCTCGTCAGCCCGATACTTTTCGATAAGGCGGGCAAGATCTTCTTCGGCAAAAATCGGGATGCCCTTCGGATACAGCTTCCCGGCAAGCGCCGCCGGATACTTGCGTCCGTGAATGTTGGGAATTTGTGTTGCGGTAAATGCGACTACTTCATATTTCTTGTTATCCCGGAAGACGGTGTTGAAGTTGTGAAAATCCCTTCCCGCCGCTCCCATAATGATAACTTTTGTTGCTGGCATGTCCCCTCCGTAGGTTCATGAAATTGTTAAGTGAATCACACATGTGTGAGAAACGTGGACGAAAACTCGCATTCATTGATGAACAGCTTCGTATCGGAAACAATCCCGGTGCTCTCCTTTAAAAAATGGTACTTCTCGTCCACGTCTCGAGTACATCTTCTTCAGCCGGCAGAATGTGCGTGCCGGATTTTCCTTCAATTGCATCATACAAATGTTCAATATCGCTGATGACCGCTTGCTTGCCGCCGCGTTCGAGGTAAAGAAGCGCCGCTTTTACTTTCGGACCCATGTTGCCTTCCGGAAACTGACCTTCTTTGTAATAGTTTCTGCATTCCTCCGCCGTGATCGCTTCGAGCTTGCGCTGCGTTGGCTTCTGATAATCAACGTAGACGTACTCGACTTCCGTCGCAATCGCAAACACGTCAGCGTTGAGATGTGTTGCAAGAAGCGAAGAAGTCAAGTCTTTGTCTATGACGGCCTCCACACCCTTCTCTGTAACGTGATCATTCAGAACGGGAATACCGCCGCCGCCACCTGCAATCACGACTAAACCTCTGTTTACGCACGCCCGAATGGCGTCGAGTTCGATGATTTCCTTCGGTTCAGGAGATGAAACAACGCGGCGATACCCGTGGGAATCCTCAATCATCTCCCATTTCATCTGATGCTGGTAGCGTTCGGCGACTTCCTTCGTGTAGAACGGCCCGATTGGTTTTGTATGATGATCGAATGCAGGATCGTGCTTATCAACACGGACTTGCGTTATGAGCGAGACAACCGGGACGTAAACCTGCATTTTCTGCATCATCTGCCACATGGCATATTGCAGGTAGTAGCCGATTTCTCCTTGTGTTGCCGCCACACAGACGTCAAGCGGCATGCGGTACGAATGATGCGCCGCCAACTCCGATCGAGTCAATGCCGCCCCGACCTGCGGGCCGTTGCCGTGCGTCAGCACGACGCG
This sequence comes from Bacteroidota bacterium, assembly GCA_019637975.1. Taxonomy (NCBI): domain Bacteria; kingdom Pseudomonadati; phylum Bacteroidota; species Bacteroidota bacterium. The sequence goes on from JAHBUR010000012.1 coordinate 124,437, forward strand.
ATGGCCTGCTTTGATAAGCCGGACCACCGTTGTTGCAGTGTCAATGGCATTCTGAAATTGCAATTCGGCTGTGCCGACTTCATTGGCCTTGATCAAGGCGTTCCCCCCTACTGCTAACAGCACCAGCTTCGACATCACATCACCTCATCAATGCGTACAGTATTGCCTTCTGTGCGTGGAGCCTGTTCTCCGCCTCCTGAAACACGACGGAATTCGGCGAATCAATAATCTCATCCGTTACTTCCTCGCCGCGATGGGCGGGCAAACAGTGCAAAAACAATGCGTCGGGTTTTGCATGAGAGAAGAGTTCACGATTCACCTGATACGGCTTGAAAATATTCCTCCGAACAATCGCCTCTGCTTCCTGTCCCATACTCGTCCACGTATCGGTGTAAATCACATCAGCGTCGCGGGCTGCTTCCATCGGATCGGTGGTGATAATAATCGAGCCGCCGCTTTTTGCCGCAAGCTCTTTTGCCCGCTGCACGACTTCATCCTTTGCCGCGTAATCGGGCGGGGTGGCAACACAGAACGTCGTTCCCCACTTTCCTCCCATCAGAAGCAACGAGTGTGTCACGTTGTTGCCGTCGCCGATGTAAGAGATTTTGAGATTCTTGAGATTCTTCTTGTGTTCTGTAATCGTGAAGAAATCCGCCATTGCCTGGCAGGGATGCTCATAGTCTGTCAGCCCGTTAATGACGGGAACAGATGCATGCTCGGCAAACGACGTTACTACATTCTGCCCGAACGTTCGAATCATCACGCCGTCAACCATCCGCTCAAGGTTCTTCGCAACATCAAACACCGACTCGCGCTTGCCAAGGATGTTATCACTGGGCGGATAGTCAATGCTGCTGCCGCCGAGCGTGTGAATCCCGACCGTGAATGTCGTGCGCGTTCGAAGCGACGGCTTTTCAAAAATCAGCGCAAGCATCTTCCCCTCCAACGCCTTTCGATATTTCTTCGGCTTCTTCTTCATATCCGCCGTAAGCTCGAACAGCGATTTGATTTCCTGAATCGAAAGATCATCCACCGAAAGGAAATCCGTTCCTTTCAACTTGGCGTATGCAGGTTTCCTGGAGTTCTTTTTCAAGCGTGATTCCTTTTAGTTGTTGTTGAAGTATTCAACCGCGGATTGACGAATTCTGTACGCAAAATTGGTCTTGCGTTAACAGTCATAAGCAGGCGTCAGAAAGCCCTGCTCTCAAATGTGGCAACTTGTGTGCCCATCAGTGACACTGAAAACCATTGAAAAACAAGCAACTTACAGCATGGGGATGTGTGTCCGTTCTCATCTTTGGGAAAAAAACCGTGTACAACAAGACGATAGTGGCACCAAGCCATCTTCATCTAAATAAGTGGAAGTATCGAAAGAAGCAATGAAATCACCGGTTTCCGTTGATTTCCGCAATGTTTCTCGGTACATTTCATCGGCGAGAAGACCCAGAGTGTAGGCATAATCAGGGATGCTTACACCCCTTTGAATGGACGTTTATTCCAAAGGAGGCATTATGTCTACTCGGTTCATTCCCCTTGCAACCCTGTTCTTCTCTTTCACCCTCACCACATTTTCACAAGGCTGGCAATCCCTCGGACCTGACTCAACGAACTGGCAGAACGTTCGGCGCGTTTCGGGGAAGTGGCTTTCGCCGACTGACTACAGACTTGCTGCCGCATCCGCATTCTACGGCATTACCATCTACTCCCCGTCCACTCAATGGGACTACAAATTCAAATCCTGGTACGATCCGTTTTGGGGGACGGGAACGACGTATTTCTATTTCGACTTCTCTCCTTGGGAACAGGACTTTGCGTTTGGGTTCACAGGCTATGCACAAGCATTTGTTGAAGCCGCGTTTTTCATACAACGTGTTTCCCTTACGCCGAACCCTCTCTTTTCGGAATTGCCTGCAGCAGGATGTTGGGTCACTCCGCTTGGACTGCTCTTTCCTCCTGAGTCGGACTCGCTTGTCTTCGCTTCAGTATGCGGTTTGCATCGCAGCAGCAACCGCGGAATGACGTGGGATACGGTCGCCGGTTACTCGTGGGGTGTTGCATTTGCGAAGCTCCTCGGAATGAACAAGACGCTCGGTCACATTCTCTACAAAAGCGACATGACTCCTGCATACCAAGCGCACGTGTATCTATCAACAAACCGTGGGAGGAATTGGGATTCGATCTTTACGGCATACGTACCGTACACGCAGTATCCCGAGGAGTCGCCGTACTGTGCCATCGCAACCGGGGATACAATTCTCGTTGGAGTTCAGACCACGGTGTTCGACACTTCGCGTAACATTGGCATATTCAGGTCAACCAACGGAGGAAGTTCGTGGTCACACGTATACACAAACAAGCGCGTCGTTGACATTGCAGAATCGAACGTCTCCCCCAACACACTCTTCGCCGCGTCGGAGGCGGGGATTATCAAGTCCACCGACTGGGGCGCAACGTGGTTTGCATACAACAACGGCCTGCCGACAACACAACTGACGAGCCTTCTTCTTAGCCCGTACTCCGACACGATGTTCGTCTCAACGGAAACTCATGGCGTACTGAAGGTATGGAATTTTCTGACTGATGTTGCGGAGAAAAGTCCGTTGCCAGAGCGATTTGAGTTGATGCAGAATTATCCGAACCCGTTCAATCCAACAACGGCAATCAGCTATCAGCTTTCGGCTCTCAGCCATGTCACGCTCAAAGTCTACGACTTGCTTGGCAGAGAAGTGGCGACGTTGGTGGATGAAGTAATGGGGCCGGGCAAGTATGAACGTACTTTCAGCGCTCCCGACTTGGCCAGTGGCACATATTTGCTGCGGCTGTCAACAGGTGGGGTCATCAAGGTCAGAAAGATTCTTCTTTTGAAATAGAGGTACGACATGACTACGTGTGCAAATCTGCGATGTATCGGCGCGCTTGCCATCCTCGGTTGGAGGTTTTCTGCTGCACAGGTTATTCCCGGGGATTCACTTGCGCTCGTCGATTTCTATACTGCCACGAACGGGCCGCAATGGCAGACCAACTACAATTGGCTAAGTTCGGCACCGGTGGGAACCTGGTACGGTGTCCAAGTATCAGGAGGACGTGTCGTATCCCTCGGTTTCCCGTTTGGGAACAATCTACAGGGCGCTATCCCACCCTCTATAGGTACGCTGACGGGTCTGCAATCATTGGGCCTCGGAGGAAATTCGATCACATCTATACCCCCGGAGATCGGGAACCTGGCCGGACTGCAGACTCTCGTGCTCGCATCCAATCAAATCAGTCAGCTTCCGCCAACCATTGGCAACCTTCATTACGTCATCCGTCTCGATGTTTCACAGAATTTGTTGACAGAGCTTCCTCAACAGATAGGATCGCTGGCCAACTTGGAAGAACTCTCTTTCGAAGCGAACCAGATCTCTCTGCTCCCGACATCAATCGGCGACCTCTCCAAATTGAGATCCTTGAATGCGATGAACAACCGCTTAGGCAGCCTGCCTCAGGAGATCGCAAATCTCCGGCGAATGAAGGCCCTCTATCTCGGTGGGAACGAACTCGCACAACTTTCTCCCGGCGTATGTACCCTTGATAGCCTCGAATTATTGTGGCTCTTTAACAACCGGCTCTCATCACTGCCAAGCGAAATAGGCAACCTGATGCGGTTGCGAAACCTCCATTTCCAGGGAAACATCCTTCAATCGCTTCCCTCCAGCATCGGGAACCTCGTATTGTTGCAGAACCTCCATCTCGGCGAAAACCAACTGCGATCGCTTCCGCAAGAAATCGGCGATTTGACAGCACTGAGGAGTCTGCGGGTCTACAACAACCAACTCGACAGTCTGCCGGCAACAATCGGCAATCTCACTGGCCTTACGGACCTCTGGTTGCAGCAAAATAACCTTGTATCGTTGCCCCTAAGCATCGGCAACCTGGTGAACGTGACACATTTGTGGCTGGATGAGAATGAACTTGCCGGTCCCTTCCCTGACACCCTCGGCAATCTCTCTAATCTCATATTGCTGTCTTTGCGTAATAATCGTCTTACTGGAGCGCTCCCGGAACGAATCGGGCATCTCACCAGACTCGGATGGCTTTTCCTCGAAGATAACCGGTTCAATGCATTGCCCTCCTTCGCCGGGGCGCCTCTGTTAAGAGTGTTTAGCGTCTACAACAATCGCCTCACATTTGAGGATATCGAGCCGAACATTGTCCTTCCCTTCACG